>JBIKIR010000046.1:0-17781 GCA_044361475.1 Luteolibacter sp.
GCACAAACAGGCTCCATAAATTGTAAACCAACAACAACATGCGCGCCGAACTCTGGCTTACCGCCGCCTTCTGCGAACAGAACCCGGCAAAGCCCCATTGGTTCTTGAGTTCGTCAAAGACGTTTTCATACAATTTCCCAGACAATTTGTAAAAATTTTCCTTGCCATCGGGGTTGGCCTGGGTAAAAAGTGGGGTATGAAAGATTGCATCCGTGTGCGAGGATACGTCCGAAGTTATTTGGGAAGCGTGGAAGGCGTGGGGAGTGACATGGGTGCCGTAATAAGAATTGAGATGGGAGGTGTGGCAGCATGAGCAGCAAGCGGTGGTTGGCGCCGTGGAAGGATTCGGCGGAAAAGCCGGCGATTTACCACTGCATCAGCCGTGTGGTGGATCGGCGATTTGTCTTTGAACAGGCCGAGCGTGAGCGATTTCGGGCCTTCATGCGCATGCAGGAAAATTTCTCGGGCTGCCGGATTTTGTCCTACTGCCTGATGTCGAATCACATCCACATCCTGCTCGAGGTGCCACCGATGCCCGCAGGCGGGATCTCCGATGCGGAGCTTTTGAAACGCCTAACTGCAATCCAAACCGAGGCCTTTGTGGCCACAGTGGCAAAGGAATTGTCTGACGCGCGCAAGGCTGGAAACGCGGCCCTCGTCGCTGAAATCCACGCCCGCTTCACCTATCGCATGCACGACTTGAGCGAGTTCATGAAGACCGTGCTGCAGCGCTTCACGCGGTGGTTCAATCGCACGCACAACCGAACAGGCACTTTGTGGGAAGAGCGCTACAAGAGTGTCATCGTCGAAAGCGGCATCGCGGCGCGGACGATGGCGGCGTACATTGATCTCAATCCGGTTCGCGCGGGAATGGTCTCCGATCCAGCCGAGTATCGCTGGAGCAGCTATGGCGAGGCAGTGGGAGGCGGGCCAAAGGGCAATGGCAAAAAGGCGCGCGAAGGTTTGGTTCGAGCCTGCATGAGCCATCAAGGCGCGGGGTTCGAGGCGGATCGATGGAAAGAAATTTCGCGCGTCTATCGGCGCGCGATGGGGCTTGCGCTGGGCCGCAAGAGTGGAAACGCCAATGTCGAAAAAGGAGTGGTGAGGCCGCAAATGAACACCGCGGAAGCCTTGGAAGCGAAAAAAAACGGCACCGTCTTGCCCGATCTTGGCATGGCAACGATGCTACGATTCCGTGTGCGATATTTCACCGACGGCGCGGTGATTGGCAGCAAGGCATTTGTCAACGAAGCCTTCGCCGGCGCGAGAGAACGCTTCAGCTCAAGCCGCAAAGATGGCGCGCGGAAACTGAGAGGCAGCGCGCGCGCCGCAGCCGACTTACTATGGAGCGCGCGAGATTTGCGACTGCGTGTTTGAGGCTGTGCTTGTGACTCCTCAAGTGCCGCAAAAGGTGCGATAAGGCGTGGTCGATGCGGGTGGCGGGCAGGTGTATTCGTCGTCCCGATCGGCATAAGGGTTTGCGAGCGCGGATAGCAACCGCTCGAGCACGGACAAGTCGCCGTGATCGCTTGCGGCGGCGAGTGCTTCCTCGACCTTGTGGTTGCGCGGGATCACAGCCGGATTGTGCGAGCGCATGTGGGCTGCGACATCGGTGAAGGATTGTGGCTGGCGTGCGATCCGCTCGTGCCAGCGAGTGTGCCATGCGGCAAAAGCTATATCCGCAAAGCACGGCACGGCGATCGATTTTTCATCACTCAAGGCGCGAAAACTATGGGTGAAGTCCATGCAGTTTTGTTGCATCCATTCGAGCCATGCATGAATGAGATCGCGATCGCCCGGCTCATCGGTCATCAGGCCAAGCTTGTTTCTCATGCCGGCAAGCCAATGTTTTTGAAAGATCCCTTCAAATTCCCCCAAGGCCTCGTTGGCGAGATCGACGGAATTTTTTTCATCATCATGCAGCAGCGGCAATATCGCCTCAGCGAGTCGCGCGAGATTCCAACGCGCGATCTCTGGCTGCTTTTCATAGGCGTAGCGCCCTTGGCGATCGATCGAACTGAAAACGGTCGCTGGATCATAGACATCCATGAACGCGCAGGGCCCGTAATCAATCGTCTCGCCCGAGAGCGCCATGTTGTCGGTGTTCATCACGCCGTGGATGAAGCCGACATGCAGCCATTTCGCGATGAGCGCGCACTGGCGACGCATGACCGCTCTGAAGAATGCGATGTGACGCGATGCATCGTCGGCAATTTCCGGGAAATGCCGATGCCGCGTGTGATCGGCCAGGGCTCGCAGTGCCGCCGTGTCCTCGTGCGCGGCGGCCCATTGAAATGTCCCGACGCGGATGTGGCTGGCAGCGACACGCGTGAGCACCGCGCCGGGGAGCTCGTCGTTGCGAAACACCAACTCACCAGTCGACGCGACCGCAAGGCTGCGGGTCGTCGGGACGCCAAGCGCGTGCATCGCTTCGCTGATGACATACTCGCGCAGCATCGGGCCCAAGGCTGCACGGCCATCGCCACCGCGCGAAAATGGGGTACGGCCCGAGCCTTTCAGTTGAATGTCAAAACGCGCGCCATCCGGCGCAAGATGCTCGCCAAGCAAAATCGCCCGCCCATCGCCGAGTCCAGTGAAGTGACCAAATTGATGGCCCGCATAAGCCTGTGCGATCGGCTCGGCGCCCTCGGGGATTTGATTGCCGGCAAAAATCCCATGAGCATCCGGTCGGGCGAGTATCGTCGCATCGAGCCCCAGCGATTCCGCCAGCGCGTGATTGAACATCACCAAGCTTGGCTCGCGCACCGGCACAGGACGCGTTCGAACAAAAAACAATTCCGGCAAGCGCGCATACGAATGATCCCAGCGCCAACCTGCGTCAGCGGTCATGTCGGATATGGGGGGCGAGCTCACGGGGAAAAGCGATAAATGCGGAAAGGGTAAAGAGGAAGAGTTATTGGTAGCTGGGAAAATTTAGTTTCAACCTGGGAGTAAATTTTTTCTAGTCCGCCTTTGACGCCGGGTGGCGGGGCGCGCATCTTCGCCGCGATGGCCTTTGCCGATGTGTTTCCACAGCTTCTCGAGCACCCGACACCGCTGATGCGGCGTTTCGAGCGGATGCTTACGGACGAGCGCGCTTACGGGCTTGAGGCCTTGGCGCGGCAGAGCCAACAGATCACGCGTCGGCACTTTGGCAAAACGATGCGTTTGTTTGCGCCGCTGTATCTTTCCAACGAATGCGTGAACAACTGCAGCTATTGCGGTTTTTCGCGCGATGCGAAAATCCTCCGCACGACGCTGACCGTTGAGCAGGTCGTGCGCGAGGCGCGGCACTTGCATGGGCTTGGTTTCCGCAACCTTCTGCTCGTGGCTGGCGAGCATCCGAAGTTTGTTTCTGATGGCTATTTGCAGGACTGCCTCGATGCGCTCAAGTCGTTCATTCCTACGCTTGGCATTGAGGTCGGCCCGATGGAGGACGATCAATATGCCGAGATCGTTGCGCACGGAGCGGAAGGGTTGGTCGTGTATCAGGAAACTTACGACCGCGAGGTTTACCAAACGCTGCACACCGCCGGGCCGAAGAAAAATTTCGACTGGCGCCTCGATTGTCCCGAGCGCGCGTACAAGGGCGGATTTCGCCGCATCGGCATCGGCGCCTTGTTTGGTCTTGCCGACTGGAAGCTTGAGGCGATGGCCCTCTGCGCGCACCTCGAATACCTTTATAAACACTGTTGGAAGGCGCAGTTCACCATCGCGTTTCCGCGCATGCGTCCCTATGCCGGAAACTACGAGTATGTGCCAGATCCGCAACGATTGCTTCCCGACAAATCATTGGTCCGGATGATCGCCGTGTTCCGCATTTTATTTCCTCAGGTCGGCATTGTTGTTTCCACACGGGAGCCATCGTCGTTGCGCGACGCGCTTGCGCCGATCGGCGTGACGCACATGTCGGCCGGTGCCCGAACCGAGCCCGGCGGCTACACCGGCGCGGGTAGCGATGATCTCCACCTCACGATCAAGGGCCGCCGCGTCGAACTCGAATCACGCTCTGGCTGCGAAAAGGCCACCGAGCAATTTCAGATCCACGACACGCGCAGCGCCAACGAAATTGCCGCCATGCTGCGTGCGCAAAAAATTGATCCGGTGTGGAAGGACTGGGACGAAGCGCTGCTCGCCGCGAATTGAAATCGAGCGCTCACCCGCGCAGGTTCGCATAGCCGCGCAAGTAACCGACGCACTGCGCGATTTCAGCCAGGTTGTTCTTCCAGTTGCGTTCGTACTCGATCGATACATTGCCGCCGAACCCGTGTTTGCGCGCCTCGTCGAGCACCGCCGCGATGTCGATGATGCCGGTGCCAAAGGGCCGATCCGGCGATGCCTGGCCGATCACTTCGCGATCTTTCATGTGAAACGCATGCACGCGTGGCGCGATCTTGCGAATCGTCGCGTGCGGATCGAGCCCTGAAGTGGCCCAGTGGCCGGTATCGACGCTGTAGCCAAGATTGGCATGACGTCCGTCGATGATTTTCCAAACGGTGTCCGGATGCCACAAGGCGCTGGGCTTGGGGTGGTTGTGAAAGCAGACCTTGATGTCGAATTCGCGCGCGAGTTTTTCGAGCGTGTCGATCGCGTCGAGCGACTCGGTCGTCACACCATAGAGATCCATTTTTCTAGCGAACTCGAAAACCTTGCGCGCTGCCGCTTCGTCTTTGGAAATTTCGGTGACGCCATAGTTGCACGCAACGAGCCCGTACTTCGCCAACTCCGCGCGCACCACGGTGATTGCTTCATCGTCGAGCTCGGGACCCATTTTCATTTCGCCGAGCGCGCCGCCGATTTTTTGGCCGGGAAACAACTCGACTCCACCCGCACCGGCAGAGCTGGCCATCTGCAAGGCCTCAAACAGCGTGAACTCGCGAAACGACCAGCACTGGATCGAAATCGCGAAGCCGGCCTTGGCCAACGCCGCCTGCGGAATCGGCGCAGCCACGGAGCGCGCGGCAAGCAAGGCGGCGCTGGCGGGGATCATGTGAAGAAGCGATCGGCGTTTCATGCATGTGCAAATTTCCAAATCCGCGGGGGTGTGTCAACCAGCGGGTCTGCATCGCGCTTGCGCAGTCATGCATTGCCACCACGGTCATGATGTTGCATCATGAAACCCGATGAGCGATCCGGACGAGTCGGCGTTTTTTCAATTCATGGCCACCGAAAGAAGCGCTTCGGAGCGGACCTTGGTGAACTACCGTGCGGCTTTGGAAAGCTATCGCGCTTGGCGTGGCGCGCGTCACGAGGGTTGGCGCAAGGCTGAGGCGGATAACTTTCGCGATTATCTATTTTTTCTGCTCAAGGATGGTTTGAAAAAATCCACCATCCGCCTGCGCTTCGCGGCGCTGCGATCGTTTTACAAATTCCTCGTGTTGCGTCGCGGGCTCGGGCGAAGCCCGGTGGCGGAGGTGCAACTGCCAAAACCCGAGCGCGGACTGCCAGTCGTGCTGAGCATTTCGCAGATGGACGATCTCCTTGCCGTGCCGCTGCGGATCGGCGCCGATTCGAAAAGTCCGTCATGGTTGCCGATGCGCGATGCGGCGATCCTTGAGCTGTTCTACTCGTGCGGCTTGCGGATTTCCGAACTGATCGCGCTTGATGTGAGGGCCCTTGATTTCATCGGAGAGACGGTGAAAGTTTTTGGCAAGGGCTCGAAAGAACGCATCGTGCCGGTCGGCGGACCTGCGATCGCCGCGATCCAACGATACCGCCAGGAGGCGGCGATCACATCGGGTCCGCTATTTCTCAGCAAGCGCCGCACACGCATCACCCAGCAAGCGGTGGACCTCATGCTGCGCAAATGCCTCAAGCACAGCGGCATTCCCTTTGCCGTGAGCCCGCACAAACTTCGGCACAGCTTTGCCACGCACTTGCTCGATGCCGGTGCAGACTTGCGAAGCGTACAGGCGATGCTCGGTCACGCCTCGCTCTCGACGACGCAGATTTATACGCATGTCACCAAAGAGCGCCTCAAGCAGGCCTACGACGAAGCCCACCCGCGCGCATGAAGAAATTTTTATTCAACGCCGCCATCGGCATCATCGGCATAATGCTTGCCGCGTGCGCCACCATGCCCGGACCATTGCCGGCCGATGATGCGGTTCGCAAAAATTTGCGGAACAAAAAATCCGTTTCGGTTTTGTTCATTGGCAACAGCCTGAGTTTTGGATTGCCGAAGGAGTTGGAAAAAATCGCCCGCAAAAACGGTCGGGACATTAAAACCCGCATGGCGGCACACAGCGGATGGAACCTCGCGCGGCACTTAAGAACTGCAGAGACGCTTAAAGTCTTGCGCAGCAGGCGGTGGGACATCGTCGTGTTGCAGGAGCAAAGCCGCATTCCATCGCAGCCGATCAAGAGGAAAACGCACATGCTCCCCTCGGTGATGCAACTGGCGCGTGAAGCTCGCGCATCCGGAGCAATGCCGGTGCTTTATCAAACCTGGGGCTACCGGAATGGCGACGAGAGGAGATTTTACGATGATTTTTTCGCTATGAATCAACGCCTGCGAAGAGGTTATCGTGAAACCGCCCAAGTCGAAGGGCTGCCGATCGTGCGCGTCGGCGATGCATGGGAAAGCGAAATGGCAAAGGGCAGGGGGCAGAGGCTTTACATGCCCGACGGACTCCACCCGAGCCGCGATGGCGTGCAACTTAACGCGCAGATTTTTTACGAAGCCCTCTTCGGGCATCAGGCCGCGCCAAAGAATCGCAAGATGCGTTTGAATGCCGCAAAGCTCACACGCGGTGGCGGATAACGCATCGCCGGATCGGGCTTGAAGGGTCGGCGCATGATCGAGCGCTGATGGCAAAAGGCATCAAAGCTCGCTTTGCCGTGGCTCGCGCCCATGCCGCTTTCGCCAAGCCCGCCGAAGGGCAACTCGCGGCCGACCAAATGCATGAGCGTGTCGTTGATGCATGCGCCGCCTGAGCGGATTTCATTCAAGAGTCGGTCTTGAATTTTGCGGTCGTGCGTGAAGGCATACATCGCCAAAGGCACCGGCTGCGCGCGCTCGCTGGCGATGACTTGATCGAGATCATCAAACGCGCGCATTGGCAGGATCGGCCCGAAAATTTCCTCGGCGAGCAGCGGCCCATTGTCGGCAAGCTGGGAAACGACCGTCGGTGCGAGGTAGAGGTCATCGGCATCACGTGCACCACCGCATTCGATGGGCGCACCATCAAGCAACGCGCAGAGGCGATCGAAGTGGCGGCAGTTGATGATGCGTCCGTAGCTTGCGCTTCGCTGAGGGTCGTCGCCAAAAAATTCGCCGATTGCTTTGGTGATCGCGGCGATGAGTTCGCGTTCGATCCGGCGGTCGACCCACACATGGTTGGGCGCGACGCAGGTTTGGCCGGCATTGAGAAATTTCCCCCACACGATGCGCCGCGCGGTGATTTCGACATCCGCATCGGCGCAAACGATGGTCGGGCATTTTCCGCCGAGCTCGAGCGTGACCGGTGTGAGGTGCTTCGCCGCGGCACCCATCACTTCGCGTCCGACGCGCGTGCTGCCGGTGAAGAAGATCGTGTCGAATTTCTCACGCAGCAGTCCGGCGGCTGTTGTTTCGTCGCCCTGCACAACCGCGATGAATTCCGGCGCGAAAATTTCGCCGATCAGGCGCGCGAGCGCCGCCGCGGTGTGGGGCGCGAATTCGGATGGCTTCAAGACCGCGCAGTTGCCCGCTGCGATGGCGCCCACCAATGGCCCAAGCAGCAACTGCAAAGGGTAGTTCCACGGGCCAATGATCAGGGCCACGCCCATCGGCTCCGGCCGCACGCACGAACTCGACGGCCAGGCCATCCACGATTCGCGGATTTTTTTCTCACGCGTCCATGAGGAAAGGTGCTTGAGCGCATGGCGGATCTCGCCGGTGACCATGCCAAGCTCCGAGGCAAAGGCATCGTGCGCGTTTTTGCGCAAATCCGCATGCAGCGATTCGAACAAAATTTGCTCGTTTGCCTCGACCGCCTCAAGGAGTGCCCTCAGGTTGCGGCATCGGTCGCCCTCATCGAGCGTACGGCCCGACCTAAAAAACGCCCGCTGGCGCGCAATGATTGCAGCGTAATCCATATTCTGTTTGCCGCATCGAGGCGTTCGCGTCATGTTCCGTCAAGCTATGTTTCGTCCGCTCATTGCCAGCCTGCTTGCCACGCTCACGATTGCCTCCGCCGCAGAGCCGCTTACGGAAACGCCCGCTGAGTCGGCAAAGAGCGGCGTTGCGGAATTCTATGTCGCCTGCAAGGCATGGGACGCCGATGGTTTCACCAAGGCCGCCGAGCTATTTGGCAAGGCGGCGAAACAAGAACCGACATCGGTCGCGTACAAATACTGGGAAGGCATTTCACAGTTTCACCGCATGCTGCAGATCGAGAGTAACCCCGGCGGCAAGGAAAGCCCGAAAGCGAAATCCGCCATGGAGGCCGCGCTGGCGGCATTCGAGAGTGTCCTCGAGCTTGATGCCGACCATGCCGAAAGCCACGCGCTCGTAGCCACGATTTTTGGCATGAAAATCCACAGCAACATGCTCAACGCCGTGCGCTACGGGTCGATGCTGCAACTACATCAAAAGGAAGCGGTCCGCCTCGGCGCAAAAAACCCGCGCGTCAAATACCTGCTCGGCGTCGGGCTGCTCCACACCGCCAAGGATGATGAAGCAAAACGCAAGGCGCTCGACACACTGCTGTCTGCGGAAAAACTTTTTGCCGAAGAGGCCACGCAATCGACGGACCCACTCACCCCGCGCTGGGGCTCGGTCAGCTGCCGCACCTTCATTGGTGTTGCTTACAAGATGCTCGGCCGCAATGCCGAGGCCATCGATTATTTCAATCGCGCGCTCGCCGAGCACCCGTCTGACCACATAGCGCGTCAGGAACTCGCCGCGATCACCACCAAAGAAGAAGCCAAGCCATGAGCGGAAAAAATGTCATCGTGATCGGCTCCGGCCTTGGCGGAATTTCCGCGGCCATCTCACTCGCGCAAGAAGGGTACAAGGTCACGATCCACGAGAAAAACCCGCAGATCGGCGGCAAGCTCAATGTGCTCAAAGCCGAAGGCTACAGCTTCGATCTCGGACCCTCGATCCTCACGCTGCCGGACATTTTCGAACGGCTCTTCGAACGCTCGGGCAAGAAAATGGCCGACTACATCCCGATCCGCACGCTGCGTCCGCACTGGCGGAATTTCTTCGAGGATGGCAAGGTGGTCGATCTCGATCCGGATCCGGCCGTGATGGCCGCCGAGGCCCGCAAGGTCGGTGAGGACCCGGCGAATGTGGAAAAATTTCTCAAGTATTCCGCCGACCTCTACGACCTCGTCAACGAAGGTTATTTCGAGCAAGGCCTCGATACTTCCGCGGCATTTCGCGAATTTTACGGGCTCGGAAAATTTCTCAAATTCGATCTGTTCCGCTCGATGCATGGCGGTGTCGCAAGGCACCTTAAGACTCGCCACATGCGCGACATTTTCGACTATTTCATCAAGTATGTCGGCTCGTCGGCGCTGCACTCGCCGGCATTCATGAACTGCATGGCGACGATCCAGTTCCGCTATGATCTCTGGTATGTCGATGGCGGGCTGTACGGCATCGCGCTCGGCCTCCAAAAGCTGATGAACGAGCTTGGCGTCACCGTGCACCTCAACAGCGAGGTCAGCGAGGTGCGCAAACAAAACGGCCGCGTCACCGGCATCGTCGCGAATGGCGAATTTCATGCCGCCGACATCGTGGTTTCCAACATGGAGGTGATCCCTGCCTACGAGAAACTTCTGCTCGAGGATGAGGCCTTCATGCGCACGCTCGACAGGTACGAACCATCCTGCTCCGGCCTCGTGCTGGAACTCGGCCTCGACCGGAAATACCCGCAGCTTGCCCACCACAATTTCTTTTTCTCGGCCAACCAGAAGACCCATTTCAAGACGGTCTTCCGAAAACGCCAGCTGCCGCCCGATCCTACTATCTACCTAGTAGCAGCGTCCCGCACCGATCCGACGGTAGCGCCCGAAGGATGCGACTGCCTCAAGATCCTGCCGCACATCCCGCACATCGACGATGAAAGGCCGCTCACTCGCGAGGACTACATGGCCTTCAAGGACCGCGTGCTCGAAAAACTCGAACGCATGGGCCTCACCGACTTGCGCAAACATGTGGTCTTCGAACATTGCTGGACGCCCCACGACATCCGCGAGCAATACTATTCGAACAAGGGCTCGATCTACGGCGTGGTTTCCGACCGCTTTAAAAACCTCGCCTTCAAGGCCCCCAAGCAAAGCGTGAAGTATCCCAATCTGTTCTTTGTCGGCGGCTCGGTGAACCCCGGCGGCGGCATGCCGATGGTCGTCCTCTGCGGCCAGAATGTCGCCAAGAAGGTGGTCGAGTGGGATCGCTGATCCTTTTGCTTTACCCCAACACCGCGCACAAGTGCTCATCTTCTTCATTGCCGCCATCGCCTTGCTCTGCATTTCGGGGTGGCTCATTGCCATCCGGCTCAGGGCGGCGGGCATGGCGGCGGCAGGCGGCACGGGAAATTTTTCCGCGTGTGGCGTTTCGCTCATCATTCCTGCACGCAACGAAGAACACAATCTGCCGAAGCTGCTTGCCTCACTAGGGGATCAGCAGGCGCGTTTGCACGAGTTGATTGTGATCGACGATGGATCAACGGATCGCACGGCGGAAATTGCAAGTTCGCACGGTGCGCGTGTGATCACCTCGGAGCCACTGCCCGAGGGTTGGCGTGGCAAGACATGGGCCTGCCATCAAGGTGCGCTGGCGGCGAGCGGCGAATGCCTGATCTTCATCGATGCCGACACATGGTTTGAAGATGGCGGGCTTGATCTTGTGCTCGCGCGCTATCGCGGCGGCGCGTTTTCAATTGTGCCTTATCATGCGGTTGAAAAAACCCACGAGGACTACTCGCTGTTTTTCAATCTCGCGATGAGCGTTGGCACTTTGCCGCAGGGTCTTTTCGGCCAATTTCTTATGATCGGTCGCGATGAATACGAACGCATTGGCGGTCATGCATCGGTGCGCGGCAGGGTGTTGGAAAATTTCTGTCTCGCGGCCGCATGTCGCGAACATGGCATTGCTGTGCGTAGCATGATTGGCAGGGGCATGATCGCATTTCGCATGTATGCGGATGGCATGGCCTCGCTCATCGAAGGTTGGACCAAAGGTTTTGCTTCCGGCGCCAATCACACGCCGCGCAACTCATTGCTACTGGTCATCGCATGGATGAGCGCGCTGATGATTCCGCCGCTGGCCGGATGCCTGAGCGGTGAGTGGCGGCTGTGGGGCCCAGTCTGCGCGCTGGCGGCTTTGCAAGTCATCTGGATCGGCCGGATGCTTGGTGCGTTTCGCCTCACGAGCCTGGCCTTCTATCCATTGCCGCTCGCATTCTTCTTTGCGCTCTTCACCCGCTCGGCGATGATGTCGGGCAAAAAAGTCCGTTGGAAAGGCCGCGACATCCATGCCGACTGAGCCGTCACTGCTTGTCATTGCACTGATCAACACGCTCGCGTGGCCAGTGATCCAGCTCGGGCTGGCATGGGCATTCACGCGCATGCCGGATCATTGGTTTGCGCGCGACCCCATGGCCAAACCCTGTCCCTGCGAGAACCGATTTCTTGATCATGTGCTGCACGTCAAACATTGGAAGGACTGCCTGCCCGATGCCGCAAGTTGGTTTGCGGGCGGATTTGCCAAAGCGAAACTCACCGGCAGCGATCCCGAATACCTGCACCGGTTCATCCGCGAGACTCGCCGCGGCGAACTATGCCACTGGTGCGCGATCGCCTGCGTGGTCTTCTTCCTGCCATGGAACCCGTGGTGGGCAGATCTCGTGATCGTGACTTACGCTATCGCGGCAAATCTGCCATGCATCCTCGTGCAACGCTACAACCGCGGGCGGCTATCGAAGCTGCTTGCACGCAGCGAAGCGAAGGCATGGATCGGCCAAAAGTAGCTTGAAACAAGCGGTTTTTCGCAAATTTTCGCAGAGCGACTTGATGCAATGCGTGGATCTCATTCGCCAGCCTTGATCATTCTTCATCGCCGCTCGCGCATGCCCGCTACGCGCATGAAAATTCGACAGCAAATCCGCCGCGCGTTACCCTGAGCGGTTCGCATGGTCTCTCATTCGCATTTATTTCGCGGCAAAAGCCGACCTGTTTCGCATCGTATTTGGCGTGATCCGACTGTGCGCAAGCGCATCGTCGAATACCTCGGTGGTCATCGTGTCGAGGATGCCACTTGTTTGTTTCTTGGCAGGCTCGATTCGGAAAATCCTTCGATCTTCGACCGCCACCCGCCCGCCGATCTCGACAAGCTGCTCGATGGCGGATGCGAACTCGCGCGCTCACTCGAGGACCGCGAATCGATGCTCATTCATCTCGATATCGAATATGTCAACTTCGACGACCCCGTCGCAGCCTACACCGATGCCCATGGCGCATTCCTGATGCAGGAGCCTTTGGTCGAGGTCATTGAAACATGGTTGCTGAATTACGGCATCCGCTACCTGCACTTGGTCACCGGCCAAGGGCATCATTTCGTTTGGAAAATCCACAAGCAGTCGGCCATCGCCAAGCGCATCGCAAAGCTTGGCATTTACACGCCATCCGGCGGCGGCGCGCGCGAAGTGGATCCGCTCTTCGCACACATATCATTACTGATGGAGCACTTCGCGCACCGCGTGAAACACGAAGCCGCGAGCCGTTGCGAATTGCCGGTCGAGATCACCGCCCAGCATGTCGGCCCCGGCAATTCGGGCATGCGTGAAATGCTTTCCATCGACATCTCCGAATACGGCGACCCTCTGCAAAGCCGCATGATCCGCATGCCGTACACGGTCTATCGCAAGCCATGGATTTCCGGACTCTTTGAGCGCCTCGGCATCGAGGATCGCATCACCGAGTTCTTCACGCTGCCATTGCACGAAATGGATCTGACGCGCTTGCTTGAGTTGCGCCATCATCCCGATGAGATCATCGCGCTCGCGCGCCGCGCCGGTGTTCACATTCCTTCCGAAGAACTAGGGACCGCACGCTTGCTCGATGACTATCTCGGCTCATCGCTCGCCAGCTTTCACCGCAAGTTTTACGCGGTGCAGCAGGATTCGCCATCGCTATGGCCGGGTGGCTACGACCGCACGCCGCTCGAAAAACTTCCGCCCTGCGCCGCGCATGTGCTCAGCTTCCCCAACGATCTTCTGCTCAAACCTAGCGGCATGCAACTCGTCACGCGCAGCCTTCTCGCAAGCGGCTGGCATCCGCGCCACATCGCAGGCCTGATCCGATCGAAGTTTGAGAATCCGGCATTCGGCTGGCAGGACAAATGGGTCGAGTACGATCCATCGCAACGTGCGGAGTTTTATGTGCGCCTGTTTGCCGGCGAGTTGGCCGAGCGGCTCGACAGCGCGATCGACTTCAACTGCGTCTCGCAGCAGGAAAAACAATTTTGCTGGCATCCGCGCGGGTGTTCGCTCGAGCCGCTGCGCAACGAGCTCCGCAAGACCTTCAAACTTCATCCCGAATCCACATGAACGCATGGCCCTGCGGCATCTCCACGGGATGCTTTTACAAAACCGACATCCTCGAAGCGCTGCCCATGGTGCGCGACGGTGGATTCAACCTCATCGAGGTCTGCTCGTTTCCCAGCCATCTCGATTACCACGACCCCAAGCATGTGCGCGAGGCGGCCGACATGATGCAATCGCTCGGCATCGAGGCCAATTCGTTTCACGCGCCTTTCGCCGAACGCATCGATATTTCGTCGCCCGATCCTCTGCTGCGCGCCGAAGCCGTGCGCGAGATGCTTGCCGCTTGTGATGCGGCGTCGACGCTGCATTCGCGCTATGTAGTACTGCATCCCGGCCCGGAACGTGAGGGCAAACCTCCGCCTGAAGAATGGTATCATCGGATGCGCTGCGCCGCGGAGTCGCTCAATCTTGTTGCCGCACACTGCCGCGATCTGGGCCTCACGCTGCTATTGGAAAACATGCTGCCGCACCTGATGTTCGGACATGTGAGCGACATGCTTTTCCTGCTCGGTGCGATCCGCGAAACAAATGTCGGCACCTGCCTCGATACCGGCCATGCGTTTCTTTCGCGCGACCTCCGAACGGTCGTGCACAAGCTCTCCGGCCACTTGCGCATGTTGCATGTGAACGACAATCTCGGCGATAGCGACACGCACCTTTCGCCGGGCGAGGGGGCCATCGATTGGATCTCGCTCGTGCGCCAGTTGCGCCAATGGAATTTCCAAGGTGCCCTGATTCTTGAGCTTGCCGACAGTGGTGATTGCCCGACCTGCATCATGCAACGTGCCCGCGACGCGAGGTCGTATCTCGGTGAAATCATTGAGCGCTGGAAATGAAGGCGTTCTCCATGCTTGCAGGAACCGCTGGCTGGTGCTGAAAATGCGCCATGTTCACACCGAAGTGGAAAAGTGAAGCCCTGCAAATGGTAAAGGGCGCGCGCAAGTTTGTGAATTATAAGCGCGACCTGCTCAAGGAGGGCCTCGTCGCTGAAATCGAATCGCGCAGAAACGACCTGCTGGCGGCCATCAAGGCGGGCGACAAAACAAAGACCGCCGAGGCGTCGAAGATGCTCAACGCGGCATGCGAAAATTCCCTGCCGCACGAAAAGCCACTCGGGTGGTTTGAGGAAAATGTCGAAGTGATGTTTGTCGCGATCGTCATCGCGCTTGGTTTGCGAGCCTATTACCTGCAGCCGTTCCGCATTCCGACAGGATCGATGCAGCCAACGCTCAACGGCATCATCGGCAAGCCTCTGCCGCTGGCCGAGTGGCCATCGCTACCGCAAAGGTTGGTGGAAAAAGTCCTTCGCGGCCGAACCTATGTGCGCGTGGTGAATGATCAGGATCGCTTCCTCGCTGTCACGCGTGAAGGCCGCGTCGACATCCGCGATGTGCAGTTCATGCATTTCTTCAGCCGCTCGGAGTTGCGCTTCACTGACTCGCCGCCGCTACGTCTGCCCGCACCCACCAACCCCTGCACGCAGATCGGGCTCGCAGCCGCAATCCAGACCGCCAGTCGCAATGGCGGACTTTTGCCAAAAGGCACAGTGATCTGCGAAGGCACGGTGGATTCAGGCGACCTCGTGTTGGTCGACAAATTTTCCTATCACTTTCGCAAACCCACACGCGGCGAAGTTTTTGTCTTCGACACCCTCGGCATCCGAGGCATTCACGAACGCAGCGGCGAACAAGCAGCCGGCTCGCACTACATCAAGCGCCTCTGCGGTGTGCCGGGAGACACCTTGCAAATCCAATCACCCAATCTGCTCATCGATGGCCGTATAGCCAAGGAACCGGGCATCCAGCGCGTGATCCATGGCGAAGGTGATTTTGCGATCAACCCGAATGGCTACGGACTCGCCGATACGCGCGAACTGCTGGGCCACTCGAAAACCATTTCCCAATACCTCGCCAGCCCCGACGACAAGCTCTCGCTCGCCGGCAAAAATGCCCGACCCGGCATGCGCGAATACGCCGCACTCGGCGACAACACCGGCAACTCGCTCGACTCGCGCTACTGGGGGTCGGTCAGAGAATTTAACCTTGTCGGGCCCGCCCTCTTCTCGCTTTGGCCGGTGACTACCGGGCACTGGGGCTTGATCCGCTGAAAACAAAAACCGTGACGGATGCATCGGAAATCACCCGGCGCGCTAAGTCGAATCTGGCCTTCGCGCTGCGCATCCTGCCTCGCGATCGACGAGACGACATGGTCGTGTTCTATGCGTTTTGCCGCACGATGGACGATCTGGCGGATGATCCAAGCGCGCCACTCCCGCAGCGCGAGCAAGCGTTGCTTTCATGGCGCGATGGCCTGCTGCATGGATTTGCAAATCCGACGGAGCTGCAAAAACAACTGATCGACCTGCGCGAACGTCGCGCGATTCCGAATGAACTTCTCACGGCGATCATCGACGGCTGCCGCATGGACCTCGAGCCGCGGCGCTTCGCGACATGGGCGGACCTCGATGCTTACATTTGGAAAGTTGCCGGCGCGGTCGGCTTGGTTTCCATCAGGATTTTCGGATGCGTTGATGCGAACTCGGAGAAATACGCAGTCGCGCTTGGTCGGGCCCTGCAGTTGACCAACATTATGCGCGATGTCGGTGAGGACCTTGCCAATGGTGGTCGCATCTATCTACCGCTTGAGGATCTCGAGCGCTTCGGGTGCACTGAGGGAAATTTGGCGGAAGATTCAAAGAGCACCGCGTTTCTTTCCTTGATGAATTTCGAAGCAACGCGCGCGGAAAGTTTTTACAAGGAAGCTGAAGCGGTTCTGCCCGGGCGCGACCGCGAAGCCTTGGTGCCTGCGCGCATCATGGCCGAGATTTATCGCGCAGTCCTCGCCCGCATGCGCCGTGGCGGCTTCGATGTGTTCTGTGTCCGCTACTCGCTTTCCCGATTGCATAAAATTTCCATTTTGCTCCGCTACTGGATTGCGCGATGATGCAGACCTTAAGCCACAAGCCCGCAACTACCATGATCAAAACCATTCAAGCCGCTGCCCTCGCGATCCTTGCCGTCATGCTCAATGCCTGTGGCCCGCCCGAACCCGTGCCGGCTCCGTATTTCATTCCGAATCCACCCTATCCGCCGCAACCGGGCGACCCCGCCTCGGTCGAACTCCAACAGCCCTCGCCAAGTGCGGACAGCAGCATCGCCCCAAGTCCAGCGCCCAGCTCGCGCATCGGCGAATACCCGATGGCCAGACCCACCAGCAACCCCAACGAAGTCATCAGCCCCTACGAGCCATACCACACCATCGACATCAGCGGCTTCAGTCCCGGTCAGCTCGCACGCGACCCGTCGAACAAGAAAATTTTCCGCGTTCCGTAGGCATGGTTTTTTTGTAAGGCCTCAGCCAATGCCCTTGCGCAGGTCGCGCATGCTCCAGAGTATAGTGCCTGCGGCAGTGGCATTGCCACGCATCTTGCGGGCGCCGGAGTTTCGTTTGGGGCCGAAACGCGAGCGGGAATTTACAAAAGCTTCGTCGACAAAGATGCGAGTGCCAATCACCGCGCCGTCGGTGAAGTAACGGATGCGATGCTGAAGCATGCGAGCAAACGGGATCTCGCCATCGCGTTGTTCTTTGGCGGATTGCTCTTCTGGCGTGAGTTGTTTGTGCGGCTCTTTCGGAATGCCCTTGCGCGTTGTTTTGCGCACTAAAGAACCATCGGGTCCGATGCTCTCGGAAGTTTTTTCCACCGCATGGGCCATCAGCATTTTGCGGTAAGCGCGTGAAATTTCGCCCGACCACAATGCGGCATCCGCAAGCATGCCCTTGTGCGCGCCCCATGCGCGAACCAGCCCCGCACGCGCGGTTTTTCCATTTCCTTTCGCGCCGCCGCCAATCGCTTCGCCATAGCTGCTCCAGCGGTATTCGGCCGGATCTTTCACAAGGCCGGCTCGCACCGGATTGAGATCGATGTAAGCTGCCATGGTGCGGGCCGCGACGCCGTCTTCGACGATGACACTTTTGAAGCGGTCTTCCCAAAGTCGGCCGCTGCGTTCGTGGATGCGGTTGTGCCACTGGGTGTAGCGCTGCAGCAGGCCCTTCATGAATTCGCCGAGGTCATGCATGCGATAGGTGAAGCGCTCGTGGATCTGCGCTACGACGATCGATTCATCCGCGAGACCGTCTTTCACGAGCTTGCGTGCATCGGCGAGCTCCTTGGCGACGGTCGCGACGAAGGCTTCGTTGTAGAGGGCGGAGAGGCGCTGGAGGAGTTCGGCGTCGGTAAGGCCGG
>JBIKIR010000076.1:0-5110 GCA_044361475.1 Luteolibacter sp.
CCGTGGGCGCGTTTCTCCTCATTCCACAGATTCACCAGATCACGCGCGGCCTCCAAGGCCCCCTCTATTCCAAGACCATGCGTTGTCAGGCTCAAAGATGGCACATGAGCGTAGTAGTAGCCCGGCATTCCCTCCTCGGCAGGCATGCGTTCAAGCATTACGGAATATTTCATGGAGCCATTTTGATCCAAGGATCTGAGCTTGTCTAGGTTCCATTCAGGGTTGGCCGCGATTTGGAGCGGCGACCGGTGATCGCCGCCACATTGCATCAACCGGCTTCGTCTGCCGCGGGGCTGTCTTCGCTCTCGGTGGTGGCGGTGCCATCGGCATCGTCGCCATCGGGGATGACGAGTGAGATGTCTTGGAGTTTTTCGCCTTCCTTGAGGGTGAGGAGTTTCACGCCTTGGGCGTTGCGGCCGGTTTCGCGGATTTCTTTGACGCGGATGCGGATGCTCTGGCCGGTGGAGGTCATGAGCATGAGTTCGTCCTCCTCGGTGACCGTGACGGCGCCGACGACCGGGCCGGTCTTGTCGGTGACCTTCATCGTGATGATGCCTTTGCCGCCGCGGGATTGCTTGCGGTAGTCGTCGAAGGGGGTGCGTTTGCCGAGGCCGTTTTCGGAAGCGACGAGCAGGGTTGAATCGGCGGTGGCGAGGGCGAGGCCGACGACGAAGTCCTCATCGCGCGGGCGGATGCCCATGACGCCCATTGAGGCGCGGCCTTGCGAGCGGGTATCTTCTTCGTGGAAGCGCAGGCTGAGGCCTTCGTGGGTGACGAGGATAATTTCGTCCGATCCGGAGGTGAGGCGCACGCCGATGAGTTCGTTCTTTTCCTCGAGGATGATGGCGATGATGCCGTCTTTGCGGTAGTTGCGGAAGTCGTTGAGAGCGGTTTTTTTCACCTTGCCCGAGCGGGTGGCAAAGAAAACGAAGCCCGCATCCTCGCGGAAGGTGACGTCGTTGCCGGCCTCGTCGGTGGTGCGTTCGAGGCGGAGCATCGCGGCAATTTTTTCCTCGGGCTTGAGGTTGAGCACATTGCGGATGCTGCGTCCGGTCGAAGTGCGTGATCCTTCGGGGAGTTCATAGACACGCTCGACATAGACGCGGCCGGTGTTGGTGAAGAACATCAGGTAGTCGTGCGCTTGGACCGAGAACAGATGCTCGACGAAATCGTCGGGTTCGCCCTTGGCGGTGGACTTCGTTTCCATGCCCTTGAGGCCTTTGCCGCCGCGGCCTTGCAGGCGGTATTCGGTGGCGGGCGTGCGTTTCACATATCCGCGGTGGGAAAGCGTGACGATCATCGCGTCGTTGGCGATCAGGTCCTCGATGGCGACTTCGCCGGCCTCGGCAAGGATCGGGCATTTGCGCGGGGTGGCATGTTTGTCGCGGATCGCGCGGAGCTCGTCCTTGATGATCGTGAGAACGCGGACCTCGCGGGCGAGGATGTCGAGCAGGTCCTTGATGTCGACGAGCACACCATCGTACTCGGCCTTCACCTTGTCGCGCTCCATGCCGGTGAGTTGGTAGAGGCGCAGTTCGAGGATCGCGTTGACCTGGCGCTCGGAGAACACATAGCGGTCGCCTTGGATGGCGGCTTGCGAGCGGATGAGGATGCCGAGTGATTCCGCGGTGGCAGTGGGGAACTGATAGGCGGCAAGGCGTTCGCGGGCTTCGTCGCGGTTTTTCGAATCGCGGATGATCTTGATGAAATCGTCGAGATGGCCGAGTGCGAGGAGGAAGGCCTCGAGCAACTCGGCGCGTTCTTCGGCCTTGCCGAGAAGGTAGCGCGTGCGGCGAATGACGACCTCGCGGCGGTGCTCGATGTACGCGTCGATCGCTTCCTTGAGTGAGAGTTGCTTCGGGCGATTTTCGTGGATCGCCAGCATGTTGACGCTGAACGATGTTTCCAGGGCCGTGAGTTTGAAGAGTTGGTTGACGATCACCTGCGGGCGGGCGTCGCGTTTCAACTCGATCTCGATGCGGGTTTCCTCGTCGGAAAGGTCGCGCATGCCGGAGATGCCGGTGAGGGATTTCTCATTCACTAGCTCGGCGATGCGTTCTTGGAGGGTCGCGCGGTTGACGCCGTAGGGGACCTCGCGGATGACGATGAGAGATTTGCCGTTTTCGTTTTCTTCGATCTCGACCTTGCCGCGAAGTCGCATCGAGCCGCGGCCGGTGGCAAAGTAGCTTTCGATGCCACGGATGCCGCGGATTTCGGTGGGAACCGGAAAGTCCGGGCCCTTGATGTATTGCATCAACTCGGGCAGCGTGATCTCCGGCTTATCGATTTGCGCGCAGATGCCATCGATCACCTCGCCGAGGTTGTGGGGCGCGAGGTTGGTGGCCATGCCGACAGCGATGCCGGTGCCGCCGTTGACGAGGAAGTTGGGAAATGCCGAGGGCAGCACCGTGGGCTCCTCTTGCGAGCCGTCGTAGTTGGGTTGGAAGTCGACCGTGTTTTTATCGAGGTCGTCCATCATCGCCATGCCGAGATGGTGGAGGCGTGCCTCGGTGTATCGCATGGAGGCGGCAGCATCACCTTCCACCGATCCAAAGTTTCCCTGACCATCGACGAGCATCTCGCGCATCGACCATGGCTGACCCATGTTGACGAGCGTCGTGTAGATTGATTGGTCGCCGTGCGGGTGGAAATTACCCATGGTTTCGCCAACGATTTTGGCGCATTTGACGTGGGACTTGCCGGGGGTGACGCCGAGTTGGCGCATGGCGTAAAGCACGCGGCGCTGGGAGGGCTTGAGGCCGTCACGGACATCCGGCAGCGCGCGCGAAATGATGACCGACATCGAGTATTCCAGGAACGATTGGGAAAGTTCCTCGGCGACATTGATGGGCTTGATGGAGTCGTTGGACATGGCTTAAAATAGAAGAATCACGCATCCAGTGGATTCCAGACCTCGGCGAATCCGAAGGGCTTGAAGTGCTTGATGTTGGCGGTGGCGAATCGGGTGACCCCGTGGTGCAGCAAGGTGTATGCGATGCGGGCGTCGATCATCTGTCGAAAGCCCGCTTTGGTCTGGGCGGCCCATTTCCAAAGGCTTGGTGAAACCAGAGGATCATAATCGATGCAGCGCCAACTCGGGTTGCGTTTGAGGGCGTCGCAATACGATGCGGACTCCTTCGCGCTGTAGGGTTTGCGAAAGATTGCCGGATTGCGAAGCTGCATGTAGAGCTCCATGAGAATGAGTTCGCAAAGCACGAACTCGTCTTCAAAGTCCCCAAGCCCCGCAAAAAATCCGCGCGCTTCCTCGTGCCGAGGCGAATCCGGATCCGCGGCATGGATGAAGAGGTTGGTGTCGGCGGTGAGCATGGTGGTCATCGGGTGCGCGAGCGATGCTCGATGGCGTCGGCCTCCGCGCTCGTGCTGGCGGGATCGATCAAATGCCCGCCGCTGCCGCGCAGAACGGGCATGTCCCATTGCTTCGGTGCTTGCGATGTCTCGGGGCAGGTCTGGACATACGACTCCATGCCTCGGCGGATCAACTCGGCAAGCGACCAATCCCGCGCCTTCGCAATGCTGCGGAGGCGTTGGAAGAGGGGCTCGGGGAGTTGGATTTGAGTCCGGGTCATGATGTCAATGTAATGTAGGCGACAAAGTGATGTCAAGTTTTGCTAATGGCCATTGACTGAGCATCACACATCCAAGTTTCTGACATTGAGCGCGTTGTCTTCGATGAAGCGTTTGCGGGGTTCGACGACGTCGCCCATCAGGACATCGAACATGCGGTCGGCCTCGACCATGTTGTCCTCGTCGAGGCGGACGCGGAGGAACTGTCGGGTGGTGGGGTCCATGGTGGTTTCGAAGAGCTGTTTGGCATTCATTTCGCCGAGGCCCTTGAAGCGTTTGATTTGGACACCCTTGCTGGAGATTTCGAGGACGCGCGTAAGGATTTCGGGGATCGAGAAAAGCGGCGTGGCTTGCTGTTTTTCACCTTCGCCTTCGAGGAGTTCAAAGAGCGGTGTGTCGTCGGAGTGGAAGTTGCGGATATCGATGCCGGCTTCGGTGAGGCGGGCAAAGAGTTTGGCGATCGCGTGGGATTCGTGAAGTTCGTGGAGCACGGCGCGGCGCGAAACTCCGGGGCCGGCGGCGAGTTCTTCGTCGGTGGGTATTTCGTCGAAAAGCCGCAGGTCGCGGTTGGCGCTTGCGTAATCTCGAAGCGCGTTTTCGTCTGCGAAGTAGAGAACATTTTCGTCGTTCCCCTCGCGAATGCGGACCATGAATTCCACCAGGTGGCCATCGGCCCGGCGAGCCGCAAGGTAGTTGCGGAAGTCGCCGCCATTGCCCTCGATCGAGCGGGTGTAGCGGGAGAGTGAGGAGAGGGTTTCGAGAATGCCTTTGAGTTCCTCGGCGGAGAATGCGCGAGACCGATCATGGGTGCGGAGGATGACCTCGCTGGCGCCCAGCTCGATGAGGATCTTGTTGAGTTGGTCGTTGTCCTGGACGTATTCGGAGCGTTTTTTGCGGGTGACGAGATAGAGGGGTGGTTGTGCGATGTAGAGGAAGCCGCGTTTGACGAGCTCCGGCATGTGGCGGCAGAAGAAGGTGAGCAGCAAGGTGCGGATGTGGGAGCCGTCGACATCGGCGTCGGTCATGATGACGACTTTATGGTAACGGACCTTTGCGATGTTGAATGAACCATCTTGGTCACCGTCGCCGATGCCGGCACCGATGGCGGTAATGAGGTTTTGGATTTCCTTGTTTTGCAGCGCGCGGTGGAGGCGTGCTTTCTCGACATTGAGGAGTTTGCCGCGCAGCGGGAGGATGGCTTGCGTGCGACGGTCGCGGCCTTGTTTGGCCGAGCCGCCTGCGGAGTCACCCTCGACAATGTAGAGCTCGGATTTTGCCGGATCGCGTTCCGAGCAATCGGCGAGCTTGCCGGGGAGTCCGCCGCCGGAGAGGGCGGATTTGCGAACCGTTTCGCGGGCTTTGCGTGCGGCTTCGCGGGCGCGTGCGGCGTTGACGGACTTTTCGATGACCTTGCGGGCAAGGGTCGGGTTCTCGTCGAAATACTGCATCAAGCCCTCATAGACGATCGATGAGACCACGCCTTCGATCTCGGTGTTGACGAGTTTGTCCTTTGTCTGCGAGCTGA
>JBIKIR010000047.1:0-17138 GCA_044361475.1 Luteolibacter sp.
AAATTTCATCATTCATGGTGATGCGCGAAAGCACCGTCTGGCGCTGGAGCCACACCCGCCATCACAGCGACACGATCGTCGTCGGTCGCGATCCGGAAATCGCCGTGCCACGCCCGGCGGACATGAAAGCGTTCATCACCACGTTTCTTGGATATCCGGCTGCGATCGCGTACTTCAAAAAATTGATCCGCCACGCCGCGGGCAGCCTTGATGCCGAAGAAGCCACCTACATCCCCGAGTCGGCGCGTCCCACGATTTATTTCAAAGCCCGCATCAGCCTGCTGATCTATGTCGCGGTGATCGCCGCATGCATTTACTACCGCAGCATCCTGCCGCTGCTCTACATCGGCCTGCCCAACCTCCTCGGTGCGTGGCTGATGCCGATCTATGGTTTCACCCAACACACCGGTCTTGCGGAGAATGTGCTCGATCACCGCATGAACTGCCGCACGGTTTACATGAACGCGATCAATCGCTTCCTGTATTGGAACATGAACTATCATGTCGAACACCACATGTTCCCGCTGGTGCCTTATCACAACCTGCCGCGACTCCACGAGGTGGTGAAAGAGGACATGCCCACGCCCTATCGCAGTCTTTTCGATGCGTGGCGTGAGATCATTCCCGCCGTGCTTCGCCAGGTGAAGGACCCTGGCTATTTCGTGAAACGCAAACTGCCGACCCCGACCGTTCGCTCGGCAGCGAACGAGGCGGCAAAAACCGTGGTTTCCACCGGCATCGCCGATGCCGAAGGTTGGATCGAGGTCGCACCTGCCGATTCGCTGCTGCGCGAGGATGTGCTGCGCTTCGACTATGGCGGTGCCACCTACGCGGTCTATCGCTCGGGCGAGGATCAATACTATGCCACCGATGGCATCTGCACGCACGGCAACACCCACCTCGCCACAGGATTGGTAAAAGGCAACCTCATCGAATGCCCGAAACACAATGGCCGCTTCGATGTGCGCGACGGATCCACCCAGCGCCCACCAGTCTGCGTCGCGCTCAAAACCTACCCGGTGCGCGTCAGCGAAGGCCGCATCTTCATGAATGTGTACAAGGCCGGCGGCATCGGCGCCAAGCAAGCGGCCACAACCTACGAATTCCGCGTCGTCAGCAACGAGAATGTCTCGACCTTCATCAAGGAAGTCGTCCTCGAGCCGCTGCCGGATTCGCCAAAGCTCAAGTACCAAGCAGGTCAGTACATCCAGATGGCGATTCCCGCTTACGGCAAAATTTCCTTCGAAAGTTTCAAGATCCGCCCACCTTACGAGGCGGTCTGGAGGGCCAATCATGTTTTCGATTACGAAACCGAAAACCATTCGGAGTTGCGGCGCAACTACTCGCTGGCGACCAACCCCGACAAGGACACGCAACTGCGCTTCAATGTCCGCATCGCCACACCGCCGCGCGGACAGGACTGCAAAGCCGGTGTCGGATCCTCGTATGTGTGGAACCTCAAGCCCGGCGACACAGTCAAGGCCTTCGGCCCCTTCGGCGATTTCCTCATCAAGGAAACGCAAAACGAAATGGTCTACCTCGGTGGCGGCGCCGGCATGGCTCCTCTGCGCTCGCACCTTTCGCACCTCTTCGAAACACTCCAGACCGGACGCAAGGTCAGCTTCTGGTACGGCGCACGCTCGAGGCAGGAAGTTTTCTATCAGGAATACTTCGAGGACCTCGCACGCAAGTTCGAGAACTTCGAGTTCCATGTCGCACTCTCCGAGCCGTTGCCCGAAGACAACTGGACCTCGCACACCGGCTTCATCCACGAAGTGCTGCGCCGCGAATACCTCGGCAATCATGCCAAGCCCGCGGATGTGGAATACTACCTCTGCGGACCACAACCGATGATCCAAGCCGCGCGCACCATGCTCGAGGGGATGGGCGTTGACAAAGAACACATTGCGTTCGATGAATTTTGAGCAACTACCCGCATGTCAAACACCACCGCATCCATTCAGCGCCGCCCTTTCGGAAATCTTCCCGACGGCCGCGCGGTAGAACTCTTCACACTCACCAACGGTTGCGGGCTCTCCTGCGACATCACCAACTACGGCTGCATCATCACCGCCCTGCGGGTGACCCGCGCTGACGGCTCGGAGGTGGATGTCGTGCTGGGCTTCGACAATCTGCAGGACTACCTCGGACCGCATCCGTATTTCGGCACCATTGTCGGACGCATCGCGGGCCGCATCAGCGGGGCGAAGTTCCATCTCGACGGATGCGACTACCCGCTCGCCGCCAATGACGCGCCCAACCACCTTCACGGTGGCCCGGGTGGATTCGCCAAACAACTTTGGGATGCGGACATCGTCGAAAAAGACGGCGTCCCGACGCTGCAACTCAGCTACCTGAGCCGCGATGGCGAGGAAGGATACCCTGGCAATCTGCAGGTCAAGGTCAGCTACTCGCTCAGCCGCAAAAACGAACTCGTCATTCACTACGATGCCGAAACCGACAAGGCCACCCCCCTAAGCCTCACCAACCATTCTTACTTCAACCTCGCCGGCGAGGGTAGCGGCGATGTGTTCGATCAATGGCTGCAGATTTTCTCGGATGAAATCGCGATCACCGATGCCGCTATGACATTGCTCGGAACCAAGGCTCCGGTGGCGGGCAAAGGCAATGATTTCAACAAGCTCCGCCGACTCGGTGATGCGATCCCGCAGCTGCTGAACCACCACGGCGACAACCATTACATCCGCCGCCAATCGCACGAAAAAGGCGAGCTTCTTGCTACGGCCGTGATGAGCGATCCGGCGAGCGGCTTGGTCATGACCACACTCACCACGGAGGAAACGGTGCAAATTTTCACCGCTACCGTGCTCGATGGCAGCCTCACCGGCAAATCCGGCAAGCCCTACATCAAGCACGCGGGGATGTGCTTCGAATGCCAAGCCTGCCCCGGCGCCGTCCACACTCCCGAACTCGGCGAGATCATCCTGCGGCCCGGCGAACGCTATGACCACACCACGGTCTACGCGTTTTCCAATGCGCCATGCCAATGAGGCACCCGCACAACTTCGTGGTTCCCGCTTCAAATCCGATGCACGAGCAATTGCTGATTGACCACTGATTTACTGATGAACTGATGGAAAATAGATGACGATCCAACGCTAATTCTTCTCATCAAAAAATCAGTAAATCAGTACCATCAGTGGTCATTTCCGAGAATCACCCATTCGGCCAGTCAGACCACCAAACCTCTTCGTGTCCTTAGTGCTTTTCGTGGTTTCTTCTTCGTAGTGTTAGCGAAAGCCAAGCCGCGTTTCCCGGTCTTGACTTCACCCTCCGCGCCCGGAGACTTGCCGGCGTCATTTCTTGGTGAAATGACATGAGAAAATTTCCCACTCAAAGCACATGAGCCCTCCCCTCCCCGCCTCACAACGCAAGATCCGCATGGGCATGGTCGGTGGTGGACGCGGCGCCTTCATCGGCGGCGTTCATCGCATCGCAGCCAATATGGACGGACAAATCGAACTCGTCTGCGGTGCCTTCAGCAGCGATCCCCAGCGCTCGCGCGATTCCGGCGCTGATTTTTTCCTGCCGCCCTCGCGTTGCTACGGAACCTTCGAAGAAATGATGAAAGCCGAGGCCGCTCTCCCGCTCGGCGAGCGCATGGATTTCGTTTCGATCGTCACGCCAAACCACCTGCACTTTCCCGCCGCAAAATGCGCTCTTGAGCACGGCTTTCCCGTGCTCTCGGACAAGCCCGCCACCTTCAACCTCGCCGAAGCGAAAGAGCTCGGCGAAATCGTCGCCCGCTGCGGACTCCCCTACGGCCTCACGCACAACTACACCGGCTATCCGCTCATCAAGGAAGCGCGCGAAATCGTGAGCTCGGGCAAGCTTGGAAAAATCCGCAAAGTCGTGGTCGAATACCCGCAAGGCTGGCTCGCTACGCGCCTTGAAGAAAGCGGACAAAAGCAAGCCGCCTGGCGCACCGATCCCACGAAGTCCGGTGCCGCAGGTTGCATCGGCGACATCGGCACCCATGCCGAAAACCTCGCCGAATATGTCACCGGTCTGAAGATTCGCGAGCTCGCCGCCGATCTCACATCGTTTGTCGAAGGCCGCGCGCTCGATGACGATGGCAATGTGCTTCTCCGTTTCGACAATGGCGCCAAAGGCATCCTTCACGCATCGCAAATTTCCGTCGGCGAAGAAAACAACCTTTCCCTGCGCGTCTATGGCGAACTTGGCGGCATCGAATGGCATCAAAAGGAACCCAACACGCTGCTCGTGAAATCGATCGACCGACCGATGGAAGTCTGGCGCACGGGCATGGGCTACCTCGGCGCCAAGGCCGCCGCCAATACCCGCACGCCTGCCGGCCACCCGGAAGGATACCTCGAAGCCTTCGCCAACATCTACCGCCATTTCGCCAACCACCTCCGCGCCGTGATCGATGGCACCAAGCCCGATCCCACCTCACTCGATTACCCAAAAATCGAAGACGGCATCCGCGGCATGGCCTTCATCGAAGCCGTCGTCCAAAGCTCGCATCACAACGCACGCTGGACGAGTTTGGAGGGAAGATGAGTTCGAACATCGAAGTGGCAGAGAAAGAACAATCGGCCACTCCATCACGGTCAAACCACGGTAGGGCGTCGCGGCCCTGCGGCGCCGACACGATCGCCGCAGGCGACATGGGGACAAAATGTCCCCATCGACGGACTGGGACTGCAAGTCCCAGCCACGGGAAGAAACAGCCTCCTCATTCAACTTTCACCCCCCCTACGCCAATCGCCCGAGAGCCGTCAACGCATAGAGCGGGATATTGAGAATGTTTCCGTCCTTACGCAAATTCAAAAGCGTACTGCGCAGCAACTGAGCGGGATGATATTTTTCATCATAGACACGCAAGCTCTTACTCTTGGTGTTGATTCCTGCCTTGGCCTCGAGCGGCAGAATGTCGCCTTGTTGGGATGACCAAAGAAAATCCACCTCGGCAGTGGCTGACTCATTTTTCCAATAATGAAGACCTCCGCTTGCCATCCCCTTCAATGCTTGGGCAACATAATTTTCAGTGAACGCACCTTTGAACTCCTGAAAGAGCTCGTGCCCCCGCACCAAAATCTCGGGCATGATCCGGGACATTGCCCCAAGGAGCCCGACATCGAGCGCATAGACCTTGAACGCAGATCGGTCAACATAGGCCGATAGGGGTTGCGCAGGTTTGTTGACTAGGAAGCACCTCAAAATGAGTCCGGCATTCTCAAGCCACATGATGGCATTTTCATAGTCGCGGGCGCGGGCGGTTTTTTTCAGCGAGGTGAACTGAAATTTCCTATTCTCACGCCCCAGCTGAGCGGGAATGGAATCCCACACCTGCATGAGCTTGGGAATGTCGGACGTCGGCGCATGCTTGGCAAAGTCGAGCACATAAGCATTGATGATTTCTTTCTGAATCATCCGAACTTCGTTCAAATCGCGGGTCCTTGCATAACATTCCACCGCTTCCGGCATGCCCCCCACAAAAAGGTAACGCTTCAACAAATCGACCAAATCATCGTGGAAAGGCTCCGGGAAAGGCTCGATGTCCGATGCATCATCAATGAGCTTTCGGTAGCGCGATTCACCGACCGCATCCAAAAATTCGGCAAACGACATCGGTCTCAAATCCAAAAAATTCACCTTACCCACCGGAAACGACATGGGCTGCGAGAGCTTGACCCCAAGCAACGAACCAGCGGCAGCGATGTGATACTCATTCGCCTGCTCCTGAAAATATTTAAGCGAATTCAAGGCCTCGTTGCAGGCTTGGATTTCATCAAAAATGATCAAATCCCTCCCCGGCATGATCGCTTGGTTGCGATAAACTCCCAAAGCCTCAACCAGCGCTGCCGGCTTGAGCCTGCCAGCGAACAAATTCTTCAACCTCGGATCCTCCTCAAAATTGAAATAGGCGACACCCGCATATTCCTTGCCACCAAATTCCCTCAACAAATGCGTCTTACCCGTCTGCCGCGCACCCCGAACAATGAGCGGCTTGCGACGCTTCGATTTTTTCCAATCACACAATTCCCGATAAAGATCGCGTTTCATGGCATTAAATTATAGTAAAATGGGGGGCTTAGTCAATTATTCATTGGATATTTGTGATTATTTTCACTTTTAATGAATAAAAAAGCCGCTCCATCACGGCTGGGACATTTGCTCCAAATTTAGCCCAAAATCCGAAGTCCACATATCATTTGGATCACTTCTACCACTGATTGCACCTGCTACAGATTTAAGAAAAATGCTCTAACGCAGGTGCCCCACTATCCCAGGCAACCTTCACCCACCGAACCTTTGGGGCGCTGCGCGGTAGCGGAACCGGGGCGTGACGGGATTCAAATACAGATTGATACGGAGTGTGGGTGATGCTTTGCTCAAGCATGTACATGCGCAGATCGGTGGCTTGTTCCGTTGTTCTTTTGATTCTCTGTGCCGGGTGTTCGCGGAAATCCCCGGCGAGGGATGCAAGCGAAGTGAAACAGGAGCCCCATGTCGCCGCCGCTCTCTCCAACAGTTCGGACAAACCGCCAACGAGCCTCGAGTCGCTTCGTGAGGCTGCTGAAAAAGGTGGAGCCTTGGCACAGAGAGAACTGGCGACCCGCCTTCTCACCGGTAAGGGCGTGCCCGCCGATCCGCAGGAGGCTGTGATATGGGCAAGAAAAGCCGCCCACCATGGTGATCCCACCGCCATGCTTTGGACCGGGCGGGCGGCGCTCAATGAACCGGCTGGCCGGATCGAGGCAGCTGCATGGTTTCTCATCGCAGGCAAGAGCAACAACGCGGCCATACGCCAGGATGCCTCAGGCGAGCTCGAAGCGCTCGGGCTCACCCCAGCGGAACACACACAGGCAGTTTCGCGCGCCACCGAGTTGGAAAAAACCATTTCGCGAAACCCGCAGTAATCTTCCCCTTCCTCAGTATCTCATACGAAATCGTGGATGCTCAGTCCGCAGTCACCTTCAGGCGCACAAACTGCTTGCTCGCGCCAAGCACACCGTAGGAAAGCGAGCTTGCTGCGTTGGTAAGTCCGCTATCGCTCGCAGGAACATTTGTCCAACTCACGAGATCACTCGAAGTTTGCACCATAAACTGCGTACCGTAAGCGGAACTCGGAATGTTGCCGCCATTGGGCCAAGTCACCGTGTTTCCTATGAAACCGGGATTGGCGGTGAAACCGGGCGCGGCATTCATGAAGTACTCAATGCCATTGGAGACTCCGTCGTTATCGAAATCAAGATTGGCCGCTTGGCCACCGGCATTGGCAACAGCCCAATAATCGTAATTTAACCGACGAGTGACCGTGACCGTGTAGGTCTTGGTGGTCGTACCATCCTGTGCAGTGACCAGCACCGTGAGCGTGTTGCTACCGACCGAAAGTGGAATCGACCCACTCGCCGAACCTGATGCCACCGCTACCCCATTGACCTTCACCGATGCGGCGCTTTCCGTGAGGGCTGGTGTCACCGTGAGTGCATTGACCGCGTTGGCCACAACGGCCGTGTAGCTCGTGGTCGATGAAGCAAAAGCTGGACTTAGGCTACCCGAACTCAAAGCGAGATTGCTCAGCGTCGCAACCGTAGATAGGAAATTGGCGGTCACCGATTTGTTGGCATCCATCGTCAGGCCGACCGGGTTGCTGCTGCCCGTCACGCTTCCGGTCCAGTTTGAAAACGTGTGGTCGGCACCCGGCGTCGCGGTGAGGGAGCACTCGCTGCCATCCGGATACCATGCGACGGAGGGCGATGCTGTGACGCTGCCGCTTCCCGTGCTCGAAGTATCCAGCGAGCGGCGCGTTACCGCAGGAATGTTGGTGGTAAATACATGGAACTGGGTGGTCTGTGCGCCGTTGAAATTGTTGTCCGAGGCCAGCACCAGCGTGCGAAATCCATTCACATCGCGTCCGAAACACATCGACTCAACATTGTCCATGTTGGAGGAGGATTCCCAGCGCAGCGTCTTGCTCAGCCTCGTGTAGCTGGCCCCGATCAACGAGTTGACGCCCGCGACGTTGGTGGTGCCCGCCTGATTGAAGTTCACCTCGTAAATCCGGATCCGGTAGCTGCCGAGGCTGGTGTTGTTTTGGGTGAGTCCGCGCTCCATCACGAACATCCGGCCGGAATCGTCCACCGGCAGGATCTCGGGCACCGTGTTGAACCGGCGGACAACAATAAAAAGCGTTCCCTGATCCGCCTGATAAACCTTTTCCTCCGCCGCCACGGGATTGCCGGGCGCGCCGGTGAAGCGCACGATGCGGGTCAAGCTGTTCTGCGCCTGGTTGGTATCACTGTTGTAGGTGCCGTTGTAATCCTGCTTGAGCGCCGCCTCGTTGGCGACGAACAGGGTTTTGCCGCTGGGCGTGATGCCAAAGCACTCGAGTGAGAGGTTCGAGACCACACCGCTCGCTTGGTTTGAGGCACTGGGCGCGACGGGATTGCCGGAGCCGTCACGCGGCAAAAACTTCACTGGTAGGGCCACATCGGCCTCCTTGTTGCCGGTCGTGCCGTTGAAGCGCGCGATCCACGGCGGGATGCTGTAAGTCGCATCAACACCCGCCGCCAAACCCTCGTGGGAAACAAAGAATGATCCATCAAGGTTTGCCGCGATGCCCTCGGTGTCCGCCAACGGAAGCGTGCTGCCATCCGGCTTTTTCAGCCCGATGGATGATATCGCCGTCGCCGAGGTGAACGCCGTGCCGGTGTATGCGAGATCGAGCGTCCACAGCCGGCTCGCCCCATCTGTGCGCGAATCGTCGGTGATCGCGACGAAGCGATCCGTGTAGGGATTGTAGGAAATGCCGGAGAGCCCACCGACCTCGACTCCGCCAACGAGCGTGCCGGTCGCGATGGTTTGCGAACCGACGTAGGTCAAGGTCTGACCCAAGGCCGAGCCAAAGAGGCAGAACGCAAACAAAAAACAAAAAGCCTTGCCGACCAGGCGGCACCGTGAAATTTGGGTTTGGATTTTCATGAATTGGGTACTTCGTATCGGTAAGTCCTGTACTCAATCTGTCAATGCGTCAAACTGTCAAGAATGCCCATAAGAAACAAGGATACCACCCCATGCGGTGAGCACACGCAACTTGCGTGGCATCTCTTCAGAATGTGTCGGCGCTGCGAGGCCGCATCGCCCTACCGGCGGGACTGGATGCTCATTAAGGCAAGCGGCGTTTCTTGGAGGCCTCCAGAGCCGCTTTGTAATCCTGAAGCGCTTTGATGTATTCGGGAGGCAGCGCAAGGTCGGGCGACTCGGCGGAAAGCGAGTATGTCCAGGTCTGCTCGCCATCGATGAGCTGGTATGGCATCTTGTTGGAGGCGTTGATCCATGCTTCCTTGACCGTTGAAACGGTGACCTTTGCCGCCTCTTGTGCCGGCGCAGGGGCCACCTTTTCCTCGGATGGGTCTTTGCTGTTTTTGGAGGGTTTGAGCATGGTCATGTCGACCCTTCGCTTGACCGACGTGACGGCACCAGTAAGGCGGTAAACATGATACTCCGTTTCGCCTTTGGTTACATTGTTGACCCGCATGTCGGGCTGGATCCATGAGAGTTCGGGAAAATCGCTTTTAACATAGTCGCCACCGCTGACTCTTGCGGCTGAGAGCCCCACAGTGTCCACCAAGCCGACCGGGCCTGCGGTGTTCATCAAGTCAATCTCCGTGCCGCCATCCTCGCTAGGAACGGGAGTAAGGCAAAGCGGACCGATCCACCAAATTTCTTCGATTTTTCCACCGCTCCATTTGCGCTGGATGCGGCGGTTCTTGCCCGACTTGTCCAATTGGATTTGGGTCAGCACCGCAGCCTTGCCGCCGCCCATGGCTCCGGCCTGCCCGGCGGAGGCTTCTGTGGCGGCTTTGTCATCGGTGTCATTCTTGTTCTTGATCCGAATCGTCAACGAGGAGTTGTTCGGGATCTGGCTGACAAAGGGCGCTGCGGGTGCCGACGGCTCGGCAGCGATCAGGCGCGTGGCGAGAAGCGGAAGCAGATAGAAGTGGGTCTTCATACTATTCATTGACGGGTTCCACCGAGCGGGCGACGACTTGGCCGGTGTAGCGATCGATGGCGAGATGCAACCAGTATCGCCGCTCGCCGTCCACGCTAAATCTATCCACCGCGGTGGCGCCCGTGGGATAGCGGCCAGACTGCATCACCAGATCCACAAGCAAGTTCCAGGTACGGGTGTTGCTGACATCGGCCAGCGCGCGGACCACGGACTCGCGACGGGCTTTGATCTCCCCGCCGTTGTCGGAAAAGTCGGCATTTGCCAGCGCCTTGGGAATGCTTGTCGCAAGCTCGCTCACATTCTTAATGGACGAGCTTGTCGTAGTGGTTTTGATTTTGGTGGCGACTTTTTCGGCCTCCGAAACGGCGATGGTTGATGAGGCGTCCAGTTCATTTTTGAAGGCGTTGGCAAGGACTGCCTTGAGAACGGGTTGGTGCGGGGTGTTGGGATTGATGACTCCAGCTACCACTCCGGAGGCGGGAGTCTCATTGAGACAGAAGACATCAAGCAGGGCGGCGTCGGCACTGTTTGCGGTGAAGAAATCGAGACTCTTGTAGGGGAGGTCGCGGAAGGCGTAGCCCATTTCAGCAACCGAACGGAAGGGGCGGTCGAGGATCAGGGGACGGCTGACCTGACCTGCAGCGGGGCTGACCTGTTCCAAGGCTTGCCCCCATACGCCTGAGGCATAGGCCGCGTCGCCATTGCGAAGGATGCCATCGTTGTCTTTGTACCACGTGGGAAGGGTGTCCTTGTTTTCGGCAAGGTAGCCAAAGCGGTAACTAGGAACGTTATCAGGGTTGATGGCCAAGGGGCTTGGGCCCCAGCCGGGTCCAAGAGGAAGTTGCGCCTGGAGTCCTACCCCATAAGGCATTCCTCCGTCCGTTTTTTGGGTGGAATCCGGCCGCATGGTCATGCCGAGGGAATCCTGATAGGTTGGCCCCTTCCACGAGGGATCCCCAGTGCGAAAATGGCAATAATTTAGGAAAAGCCCAAAACGCGACGAGCGTGGATCCGCCGTCTGGAGATACAATGCCGGCGAGGTGGAGTCACCAAACGGGCGATTGCCACCACCATCCCACATGCCTGCAATAGTGACATTCTGCCAATCACTGTAGCTCACCCAGCTCGTGCCATCCTTGTACTGCAAATAGAAAGTCACAGGGGCGCTGGGGTTGTTCTCCATGAATCCACCATAACAGGGATTCCAGATAGAACCCAGGTAATTGCCAACCGTGTTGGCGCTGGAGGCAACCTGTCCAACGTAGAAGCCGACAAACTGGACAGGGCCATCGACGACACGATTGCTAGACGATGGGGAGCCCACACTGGCTCCGCTCACGCGCTGGGTGAGAAGGGTGGGCCATGTGAACAGTTCATCAAATTTGTTGGATGCCACTGAGAAGGTCAGGGAATTCCCGGCGATCGATACCCAAGAGCTGGATTTCAGGCCATTCGGACGGGTGATTGGCGCCGTGATGCTGGGATCCGTATTGCGCGCAATCTCCGGCGTGCCTGGTGGTTGATAAATTCCGTAACCGTAAACTTGCGGCGCCTTGGTCGGATCCTCAAGCGATCCCGTTTGAAGCCGAACCCTGCCCTGGAAGCAAAAGACGCGGAATTCCGTGGGGGATGTGCCTTTATTTTCCTTGGGTTGATGGGGGTTCCATAGCTCGACCATCAAGTAGCCGCGGTTATTGATCGCGCTGCTTGTGGGACGATACATTTGGGTGAACAAGCGATTGAGGTAGGGAAGGTTCTCAACGCCGGCCATATCGTTGCCGCCGAAGTTGATCCTCGTCACAAAAGAGTCCGCATCGTATTGGTCGATGATGCAGGCCCCGATCCTGATGATCTGGGTGTCGGTTACCGCGTCAACAGTCTGTGAGTTGTTAATAAACGAAGTTCCAGCGGTCTTGCCGAGCGAGCCGCTCAGGATCGAGGCCTTGAGCAGTTCGAAGAAGTTTGGCTCGCGTCCTGAGATATCGCCGAGCTTGTCGATGGAGCTTTTTGCTGTCGATCCCGAGGGCCCGGCGTAGACCCAGCGGTCAGAGTTCCAGACGAGACCGAAGTCGCGCTGGACGCTTGTGGCGGTGGCGGTGGAGGGATTGCCATTGAGGATGGTCGTGTTGCCCGTGGTATTGATCCCCGTGCGACCGAGCCCGGCGAGACGCGAGAGCGGAAAGCGGGACTTGAGCAAAGGTTCGCCTTGCGGGGCTGCCGTGCCATCGGCGCGAATGAAGCCCGCCCCCGAAGAAGGCACCCGCACATTCGGCAGGAAGCGGTTGGCGGCACCTGCTGAGTTGCGATCGGCGGCGTAATTGATCGTGCTGCCGGCGGGCGTCGTGGGCGACCATGTGGGCGAAGTGACCGTGCGCGAAAAATGGGTGAGGTACGGCAGGGCGGCGGCGGTGATGCCGAAGTTGCCATTGCTGGCGAGCTTGATCAAGTCCTGGCGGCTAAGGATGCGGTTATCGGAGTCCGTCCCGCTACTGGCGACTTTTTGGAATCCGTATTTGGGGCCAAAGTTGTAATATGTGTTGTTGGTGGTATTTCCCAACCCGAGAAAGGACAGGAAATTGGTGGCGGTCGTCCCGGTCACTTTGTTGCGCCAGTCTTTGACGAAGAGGCTGGCATTAGCCGCAGAGGTGATGCCCGGAATGTTTTCGAGCGCCGCCATGGCCAAGTTTCCTTTGCGTGCCGAATCCGCCGTCGTGACGCTATTGGGATACCCCGCGACATTGATATCGAGCAAACCGCTCACATCGTAAATGTTGTAGGCGAAGCGGCCGACGATGAAGCGGTCGTTGGTTGGCCTGCTGTCACGAAAGAGGTTGTTCCACGTCTGTGAGGAAGCCACGCCGAGGCGATCGACGAGCACCCAGTTGGGAACATTGGTAGCGGTGAAATTTCCATCAACCAGCAGCTTGGGCGCATTCCAGCGGGTGGCGCTGACCGTGCGCCCGTCGACCGAGGCGGTGGTGGTTGGGGTGGTGGTCGCAGCAGAAATCAGCTTGTTGGTTGAACTTGCCGAAAACATGCCTCCCGACGCCCCGCTTTGTTTGATCAGGTTATCAAAAACCGTGCCGGTCGTCGCCAAAAGGCGGTTCTGACTTGGAAAGACGGTACTGGCCGAAGAGGGCTCCATGATGGTGACGCCGTCAATGGTGCTTTCCGTGGACCCCGCGCGCATTTCGTTTTTCAGATCGGCGATGATCGTCTCGGCCGCGCTGTTGGCGAGGATCTCGGCCTTCTGGCCGCCGATTGTGCCACCGACCAACACGGCCTCGCGAGTGCTGCGACCGAGAAATGCGACGACGACAAAGCTCACCAAAATCAGCATCGCGAGCGTGATGACCAATGCCGCGCCGGAGTGACGGCTGGCGATACGGTGTGTGTTGTTGGCGTAAGTTTTCATAGAGGATTTCATCTAACGGTGTACATGCGCTCGTAAAAGCGAATGTTGGCGCGCACGGGTTTGCTGATTTGACTGTCTCCAAGCGTCTCCAATTTTTTATTCCAAACAGCGATCGGCGTTTCGCCATCGTTTAGTGGACGCGAGAATTGATCGGCAAAAGAGGGCGTGCTTTTGAATGCAAGATTTCGCGTGCGCGTGTCCAACACCGCGATGCCAAGCGTCATGCCGACAACATAGGTGCTGCCGTCAACCGAGTCTTCCGCACGAAAGGGAATGAGCTTGCAAGAAGATGCGATGTTGACCCCATTGGGAAAAACCTGATCCGTTGGCGTCTTATAACCTGGCGGGGTCTGGACGGTTTTCCCATTGTTGAGCAGAAAACTGATGTGCAGGCGGATGATGCCGGTGCCAAGCACTTGCCAGTTGAGAATGTCATTGCCTCCGTCGGACAAGTCACTGGAGGCTTTTTCAATGATTGATCCGATCGGGTCGACATACAGCAGGCTGCCATCGCCACGCGAAGCCATGGGGTAATCCTGTCCGTCGATGTCTTCGGTGTTGTTGATCCGATAGGCAACCACCACACCTCGCCTGTCGCCGCTCGTCGCCCGCGGCCTCGATTGGCAGATGAAGCCAATCGCCGAGTTGCCGCCACTTCCACCACCCTCGTCATAAAATGCCGTGATCCCGCCATCGGTGATCATGGTGTTGAGGTCGGCGCCAAAGCGATCGAAGAACGCTCTTGCCTGCGATGCGGTATCCATTCGCTTTTCCGCTCCCGAGGTGGTGTCGGTTGCGCCGATGACGGCCCAAGCGGTCAAGCCAATGATCATTGAAAACAGGACCATCGAGGCCAGCAGCTCAACCAAGGTGAAGCCGCGTTGGAATTTCCTGGGCATAGTCAGCGCATGGTTCATTTCACGGGTTCTGGGTAATGGGTGATCACGGTATCAAGGAAGGAGCGGGTGCCGATGCGCGCCGCAAGTGCCGTGCGGGTGGTGGGTATGGACGCCGGATCGTCGAGTGATGGTCGATACGGCCAAACCACGAAGGCGTTGATCTTTAAGGGCCCGGCCACCATGTTGTTTCCTGCGGGATCTCCGTTTTTCCCTGGAGGGTCGACCTGCAGGTACAGAACCGCCTTGGCGGGAGTGTTTGCGGTTTTCAAACGGATCGTCCCATCTTCGAGCAGGTAAAAACGCGCCGCCCAATCCGGCTGTCTCACATAATACTTGGTAGGATCACTCGCCGCAGTCGCACTGTCGGAAAAGAATTGGGGAAACGCGTAGTTGGCATCACCCGATTTGATCTCAACGAATCGCGAATTCCTCACCGCCGATGCCACTTGGTTGATGGCGGCCAACGCGCGGGCTTGGTCCACCGATTGTCGGAAGCTGTTGAGTCCGGATGGAATGATGCCCAGCAGCCCGACAAAGGCGAAAGCAACGACGCCCATTGCTACGATCACCTCAACCAGTGAGAAGCCGGCCCTGTATTGGATTTTTTGTTTCATAGTCATAGGCGATAAACTCGAACCTGCCCGGTTCCTCCGTAAAATACCAGCACCGCGCCATCCTTGGCTTGGTCCTTGAGGCTCGTGCCTTTGCGCGACTGGGTAAGCCCGATCATGATCTGCGGCACGAAGCTTTGGGATGTCGCGCTGGAGATGATCTCGCCCTGCGGCGAAATGAGGATGGTGTCATTATAGGTGCCGGACCCGAAGCTGATCTTGCCACCGGGCATATTGGGCTTCTTGAAGTCGAATGTGGCGAGGCTATTGTTGAGATTCAATGCGAACTTGTTGGTCGTGTTCTCAGTGGCAGCATCCGATGGCAATTTTGCTTGAAGCGAAGCGGGAAGATCGGATGCGTTGGCCAAGGCAACATGCTCGATGGCTGTCAGCTTGCTCACCGCAGTGAGATTTGCGGTCGTACTTGTGGATGTGCCGTCCTTCGACATCATGATGCCGACGCAAGTTTCAAGGTTTCCCTCGGTATTGGTGACCGTGGCGAAGCCGACCCAGACATAGGTGTTGCGGCTCACGGCGGTGGATTTGGCCAACTCGAGAGCCGAAGAAATTTGGGAGGCAGCGGAGGCGATGCCGCGCGAGGCGCCCAGGTTCTGCACGGCAGGGATACTGGCCGAAAGCAAGATCAACATGATGCCGATCACCACCAGCAACTCGACCAGCGTGAAGCCCTGATGGCGGGGCGACCCTTTTCGCGATGGAGGCGCGCCCACAGATCTCACGAGTTTGGAGACGGGCGTGAGAAAGCCGGTGGATTGTCGCAGCGAGGTTTTCATGAGCTTTAACGCAAAACGTTAAGGCGAATGTAAATACAAGGTGCAGGCATTGCAAGCCTATTTTCATCGGCACACACCCACTTCATCGCGTCGGGTTGGATCGCGCCAAAAAGTATTTAACTCATTGATTTCAAGATAATTATAACAAAATTTCGGCGCTTTTTGGGCTCCGTGAAGCTCCGCCCCCCGCTGCCAGCGGTGTATTGGGGTGGCATTTTCGACGAACGTGAGCGCGCCACTTTTTTTGGCTTGCGCGTTATTGAGCGGATTTGCAAATTTCGCTCATGTTCGCTCAAGAGCGTCACCGCGAAATCCTCAACCTGTTGCGCAAGCACCGCCGCATGGATGTGCAGGCCCTCACGGAGCAACTGGGGATCTCTCCGGCCACCCTGCGGCGCGATCTCAGCCACCTGGACCGCACCGATCAGGTCCTGCGTGTGCACGGCGGGGTCATGATTCCCGGGCTGGCCGATGGTGAAGCCTCGTTCAGGCAAAAATCCGACCGCGAAATCCGCGCGAAACGAGGGATCGCCATGGCCGTCGCCGAAAGCATCCCGCGTGGCTCAAGCGTTTTCATCGATGGCGGCACCACCTGCCTCGAAGCAGGCCTGCTGCTGCGACAACGCGCCGACCTCACCATCATCACCAATTCGCTCCCGCTGATTGCCGGGCATGATCGCTTTGAGGCAAAACTCATCGTGCTGGGTGGCGAGCGACGCGCGGTCAGTGGCGCGCTGGTCGGCACGCTCGCGATTGAGGCCCTGTGCCAGCTTCGTGCCGACATCGCGCTGATCGGTGCCTCGGGCCTGCATCCAAGCGATGGCGCCAGTACCACCGAGCTGCTTGAAACCGCCGTCAAGCGTGAATGGATCCTACGGGCCAGGCGCAACTGCCTGCTGGCGGATGCCACCAAATGGCGCTCCAATGCCGAAATCCGTTTCGCCAAGTGGAACGATTTCACCGAATTCTATACCGACAAGACCCCACCCGCCACTTTCAACCACAAGAAGCTCAAAATCATCATCTCATGAAACGACTCGACATCAAACTGAACAACATCATCAACGGCTCAACCTCGGCCAAAGACTTCATCATCGCCGACGCCAAGGATGCCGACATGGCCTTCGGCATCACCGCTCCTGGCCCGCAAACCGGTTCCTGCCGCCACGGCTACAACGAGTCGGAAGGCTGTTGGAAAACCCTGTCGCAGTACCTCGAACAAATCCGCGCTGTGATCGCCCAAGACATTGTCGACATCATGCTGCTCTCGGCATCGAATGTCGAAAAACTCGGCATCAAGGAAGGCCTTTTCCGCAACTCCGCCATCACACCTGCGGCGCGTGCCAACGACACCTCGGATGTCTGGGCCGTGCGCGGTGGCAAATACCCGACCGATCATCCATCACGCTCGTTTCG
>JBIKIR010000006.1:0-64167 GCA_044361475.1 Luteolibacter sp.
TTATAACGGACAGATCGAGTTGGAAGGTTCCCTCGACTACCGCCCGCTGATGGAAAATTACACCAACCGCGCTGCTGAAGTGCCGGTCGAGGTGCTGGGCACGAATCGCATGCCGGTTTCTTTCCAAACCATCCGCACCGAGCATTCGTGCTTCGAGGAGTTTCCGTGGCGCAAGCGGGTGGTCATGCCTGTCAGTCTTCCAGCCTTCGGCTGGAATGTGGTGGAACTCGGATGGGTCGAAGGGGCCAAAACCGTCGCCGTGAAAAACCCGGTGAAGGTCAAGCCCGGCTCGATTTCCAACGAGATCTGGCGCGTCGAGGCAAAGAAAGGCCAAAGCGGCGTGCAGTTCTTCCATCACGGAAAAAAGTTTTTTGCGGGCAATGGACTGCAAGCCGTGCTCTTCGATGATCCATGGGGGTCATGGGGCGGCATGAGTGAAGAACCCGCTTCCATATTTCTCAAGGAAATCCGCGAACGCTGGACGATCACCGATGTCGAACTGATGGAGAAAGGCCCCGAACGTGCCGCGCTCTGGGTGCGCTTCGCCGGAAAAAAATCCCGCATCGATCTGACCTTCCATATTTGCCGCGAACGAGACGCCGTCGATGTCTCCGCCCGCGTGTTGATCGACGATCGCTCGGCCCGACTCAAGTTGGTTTTCCCTGCGGGCGATCAGGTCGATTACGAAGTGCCTGCAAGCGTGGTGCGTCGCGGTCCGGCCGGAGAAGTTCCCGGTGCCCGCTGGGCGCGCGTCCATGGCAAGAATGGCGGCATGGGATTCGCCAGCGACGCCTTGTATAATTTCGACAGTGAGAAAGGCGAGTTCCGCGCCACCGTCGCCCGTGCATCGCGCTACGCCAATGATGTGAAAACCGATGAAGCAGCCGAACTCTGGCGTCCCGCCGTGGATTGCGGTGAATTGAAATTCCGTTTCCTCGTCACCTCACCGACCGCTGATCTGCCACGTCTCGCTTCTGTGTTAGAGCAGCCTCCCGTCGTGCTGTTCGTGCCGCCACGTGAGGGAAAACTCAAGCGCACCGGGTCACTGCTGGAACTCTCGCCCGGCCCGGTCCGTCTGCTGGCGCTCAAGCGCGCGGAGGATGGGAAGGGCTTTATCCTGCGCGCCCAGGCTCTTCCCGGCAAAGCGGTGAAGGTCACCGCCCTCTGGCTCGGAACCAAGATTGTCCTCGGCCCGCTCAAGGGTGGCGAAATCGGCACTTGGAAAATCCAATCCGCAAGCAATGCATGGAAAGCTCTTAAGGTCACTGCGACAGAGTTGCAGTAGAGAAATAAGCTTCCTGCCCAGACCGCTCTCCCAATCCGTTTTCACCCATGCATCAAACCAAACATCCGCTCCGCTACCGCCAGATCCACCTCGATTTCCACACCTCGCCCAATATTGCCGGCATCGGAGAAAGATTCGACAAAAAGCGCTAGCAGGAAACGCTGCAAGCAGCTGCCGTTGATTCGATCACGCTCTTTTCGAAGTGCCACCACGGCTGGAGCTATCACCCGACGAGCGTCGGCAAAATCCATCCGCATCTTTCCTTCGACCTGCTCCGCGCCCAATACGACGCCACCAAGGAGGCAGGTATCAACGCTCCGGTCTATCTTTCCGCAGGGTTCGATCAAATGGCGGCCGACGAGCAACCCAGTTGGCGCGAGAGCGACAAAGACGGACGGACCGTCAGTCGTGAAGCGGGAGCGTTTGATGCCGGCTATCATCTTCTGGATTTCCATAGTCCCTACCTGGACTATCTCTGTGAGCAAATTCGCGAAGTCGCACAAATCTTCCCGGACTGTGATGGGATCTTCCTCGACATCATCTCGCAGAACCAGTCGTGCGGTCGCTGGAGTCTGGAGTTCATGAAGGCCCATGGACTCGATCCTGAGAAAGAGGAGGATCGGAAAGAGTCCTCCCGCCTCGCGGTGGAAAAATATTATCAACGCACCACCGAGGCGGCCAAATCCGTCCGCTCCGACATGCCGGTCTTCCACAACTCGGGCCACATCCCGCGCGGGCGGCATGACATTCTAACACACTTCAGCCACCTGGAACTCGAATCACTGCCAACCGGTGGCTGGGGTTACGATCATTTTCCCATGTCGGCCAAGTATGCCTGCAACCTGCCCTTCGATTTCCTCGGCATGACCGGAAAATTCCACACGACCTGGGGCGAGTTCGGCGGCTACAAGCACCCGAACGCCCTGCGCTACGAATGCGCCGCGATGTTGGCATTCGGCGCGAAATGCAGCGTCGGCGATCAACTCCACCCGAATGGCGAACTGGATCCTTCGACCTACGAAATCATCGGTGAAACCTACCGCGAAGTCGCCGCCAAGGAACCGTGGTGCGATGGCGCCAAGCAGGTCTTCGACCTGGCGGTTTTGTCGAGCGAGGCTGAAAGCATTACCCACCGCGAAAGCCTCTCTGACGAGGGCGTCAGCCGCGTTCTGCTGGAAAGCCATTTCCTCTTTGGCCTCGTGGATCGCACGATGGACTTTAATCAGTACAAAGCCCTTGTCCTGCCTGATGACATCCGGATCGATGCGGAGCTCAAGACCAAGCTGGATGCCTATCTCGCCCAAGGCGGCAAGCTGATCCTCTCCGGCGAAAGCGGACTGTGGAAGGACCGCGCGGAATTCGCCTTTGACCTCGGAGCTGACTACGAGGGGTTGAGCCCGTGTTATCCGCCGGAGAAGGAAATCAACCGCGGCCACGATTACGTCCTGCCATTGCAGGAGTTCCGCGCACCTTTCGTGAACATGCCTCAGGTGATGTATGAACGCTCCCACCGCATCCGTGCGACAAAAGGCGAATCGCTCGGACAAATCTTCGACCCGTATTTCAACCGGACGTGGGAGCATTTTTGCAGCCACCAACACACGCCTAACCATCCGGAGCCATCCGGTTTTGACTGCGGTGTCCGGCACGGAAACATCCTCTACTTCGCACACCCCGTCTTCCGTCACTATCGAACCTACGGGGCGGTCGCAAACCGCGAGTTCATCGCGCGTGCCATCCGCAGCTTCCTTGGCGAGTCCATCTCGCTCACCACGAATCTCCCCTCAACGGCACGGGTCGCGCTGACTTCACAGCCGGAAGAAAAGCGTCACGTCCTGCACGTCCTTTACGCCCCCGCCATCCATCGCGGTGGTGGCATCCGACTGCTCGGCGGCAAGGGCATCGAGGTGATCGAGGATCTACCGCTGTTGCCTGGTGCCGAAATCACACTGCGACCATCAAGCAGCGTTACCGCCGCGCGGCTCGTGCCGCAGGACGTTCCACTCCCGATCGAGACGACCGGCGACCGGATCACCCTGCGCCTGCCGGAGTTTTCCTGCCATCAAATGATCGAACTCAGCTTCCAGTAATCCACCTAAGGAATGATCAAGGAAATCCACATCATCCGCTCACCCGCCTGACATGCCACACAAATCTGGAACCCCAATGACAATGACTTATCAAATAATCTATCACATAGGCATCTTGCTTGGCATCCTGCCAATTGCACACGCAAGCATCACCGAATCCGGAAAGTGGAACTTTGACGAGCCGGAATCTTTGCATGGCGCCGTCATTGCTTCGGCGGTGGACTCGGCGGGTTCCAACAGCCTGTTCCAATACAATTCCAGCGTCGCCAGATACTCGACTGATGCCCCCTTGCCGGGCGTAACCGAGATTCCGATATCAAGCGTCGCGCCATCTGCCCCGACCTATTCAGCAAGCTTCACGGCCACGGGTCCGACATCGGCGTATCTGGCGCCGTCCCCGGCAGCCACCTATGACTATTCGGACAACTTCGGCGTGGAGGTCTGGGTGAAAAGCGGCCAGGCCAGCCAGTCTGGCACGATTTTGTTTAACGGCGATGCCGGCGGGGGCAAGGGCTGGGGCTTCATTCAGGATGGCACCAACTACCAGGGTGTCCTTGGCGGGCAAACGCTCGTCGGATCTGCCCCGGCTACCACCACCGCTTGGACGCATCTTGCGCTGGTCCGGGATACGGCTTCCTTCGGAACCAGGCTCTATGTCAATGGCGTTCTCAACGCCACGGTGTCGTCGGGAATCAACCCAACTGCAGGTATCGCCGACGGATCGATTTTTTCCATTGGCTCCCGAGCGGCCGCACACAATCCCTTCACCGGTCTCGTGGCTGAGGCAAGGGTCTTCACGTTCATTTCCGGAGCATTCAACGTCTCGGATCTGAATGTAACGCCAAAACCAGCAATCGGACTTGGCCGCGCAGCTTGGATGCAGGGAAAATACGGTGTCTTTATTCATTATATTCCGGGTATTGCTGACATCACTGGCAGCAATGACGGTAGCTGGGATGCCACCGTGAACGCGTTCGATACGGACGCCTTTGCTGCACAGGTCAATGCCACCGGCGCCTCATTTGTCCTGATTTCAATCGGGCAGGTCGACGGCTATTACTGCATGCCCAATCAAACCTATGAGAGCCTCACCGGTCAGACGGGCTTTGCCAGCCAGCGCAACTTGCTCAGTGACATCTACGATTCCCTTCAGGAGGTGAATCCGGAAATCAAGGTGATGGCCTACCTCGCCAGCGAAGGCCCACGGGCTGCACCGTCGGCAATCTCAGGCCCGGGCGGCTTGAATTGCGCGAACGGTCCGGGACCCATGCGTGCCGATTTCCGCAAGAAGTTCAACAAGATCGTCAAGGAATGGTCGCTAAGCATGGGCAGCAAGCTTTCCGGTTGGTGGTTTGATGGCTGCTGGAGCTATTGGGATATCACTTATGATTCGATTGGAAACCCCGTTTACAAAAACCCGCCGGACGGTTCGCGGGGACTGGACAACCTGAATGCACTCATCACCGCCTGCCGCGCGGGGAATCCGAATGCAGCGGTGGCATGCAATACCTTCATGCTGCCAAGCGGGCCGGATGGTTACACCACCCAGGCGGATTTCGTCACGGGCGAAAGCAACCTTTTTGACCGCACGCCTATCAACCCGACAGTCCCCGTCAGCGACGCCAACGGCACCAGTTCACTGCATTGGAATCTCACTTCATTTATCGGCAAGTGGTGGGCAAATGCGGGAACCACTTCAAACGCAACTCCCTACCCTACCCAACAGCTGACCAACTATGTCTATTTTGCCTGCAAGGCAGGCGGATCGCTCATCATCGACATGGAGCCTTCGCGCAGCGGGAATTTGGCCCCCGCACAACTCGCGCAAATGGAGGCCGTCAAGACCGCCGTCCGCGTGAATCAAACGTATTCCGACTATCGATTCCTGAACAACGGAACCGAACTCACGAATGTCGCCGCCTACAAGCCGAGCTGGTTCATGAGCAACTATGGCGGCTATGAATTGCCGGTCAATGGCGGCAACTGCTTCATGAGCTACGGCAATGACATGTCCATGGCATCCCATACCTCTGATCCATCACTTCCCTTCTATGAGCAAGATGGAAGAAACTTCGCAAAGGCGGGCGGAGAGTGGGACTGGAATTACAAGGTGGATCTCGGCGGCACGAAACAGTTCAATTACTTCGTATTGACCCAGTCTGCCGCTGGATATGCCACCTCGTATGCGATTGAAGGCTCCTCCGACGGAAGCAACTGGAATGTTTTGTTCAGTGCAACGACGACCGGAGGCGGGCGCAGTCACGGCTATCTGAATTCCAACTACAATTACCGCTATGTCCGTGTAAGGGCGATCGCACCCAATGGCCCCGATCAACCGGGATTACAAATGGCAATTCAGGAGTTTGAGCTCTATCAACTGGATAGACCCACCACGAACGAAGTCGCCATCAACGTGCCATACCACTCGGAACAGTTGTACGGCGCCTACAACTCAGAAGCCCTAAACCTTAACCAGATTGGAACGTATGGGGTTCCTTCTGGTAGCGAGAATAAAATAACCGCCATCGTCGGTCCGGGCTACTTTGGAGGAGACTACTGGGGGGATTTACGCACTACCTGGCAATTCAAGCTCGACCAGCTCGGCATCAACGCCGCAGACGTCACCTCCGCGACGTTGAAATGGTCGCGCGGTCAAATCCTTTGGCCCAGTTCCAACCTGGCCATTGATGTGGTCGATTCCAACTTTTCCAGTTGGAATCCCATACTCATGTATGGGGGGACCCATATTGCATCGGGCTTAACAACCTTCCAAGAAGGTTATTCAGATTCAGGGTCGCTCGACATCACCACCTTGTTTAAAACCGCACTCGGCAATGCCACTTCCAACAAGGGGCTGGCACTGCAATTCTACTTCGTCGGCCCCACAGGCGGCACCAGCCCTTACCAGGGTGGCATTCTCAATACTGTGAGCATCGATGTGACTGCGGATCTCAGCTATCGGTCTGCACCTCCAACACATGTCGCCCTCAACATGGTCAACAATGGCGGAGTGAAAAATCTCGTCCTCACCGGCAGCGGAGGAGTTGGCTCGCTGGGTTATTCCATTGAGAGTTCCACCAATCTGATCAACTGGAACACCATCGCGATTCGCCAGCCGTTTGGCAGCGGCGGCACGGTGAATTTCACGCAGGCTTTAGCCAATCCGCTTCCATCCAGGCTCTTCTATCGCATCAGCGTGCCTTGAATTGCATATTCCCTTGCAGGGGGATACCAAAACCCATTTCACGCCAAACCCTTTATGAATCGAGATTCCGGCCGGCAGGCCGCAAAACCTGCAGTAAAACACAGCCTTTTCGCAGACCCGCCAGACACAAGACAGGACAGCATGCCGCTATTGCGCGAGGCTACCTGCCGCGCATCTTTTCGGTGTATTCTTCGAGGCTTGTTTCGCTCATGCCCATGGCTGGCGCCATGGTGTCCTCATTTGTGAGGCAACGGGACCCTCGCGAACGATCCGGGATTTCCTTTCGGTGTCCGCTTCAATGAGGCAATACGCACCTATCACCGCCAGCAGATCCTTTCCCTAGCTTGATCGCCCTGCCAAACCGACCCCAGAGAAGCAGTTTGACGGAAAGCTGGAAAGCTGGCAAGTTACCTCCGTGAAAACGACCCTCGACATCCCCGATGATCTCCTGCGCGCCATGAAAATGCGCGCCGTGCAGGAGGGGCGCAAATTCAAAGACGTGGCGACTGAGATTTTTCGCCGCGGCTTGGCCCAACCTAAAATGGCAGCGCACTCGGACGGCGGGCAGCGGGTGAAACTGCCCCTGATCCAGTGCCTTCACCCGGCAGATTCACAAGCGACGCTCACGCCGGATCAAGTCGCCGATGTGCTCCTGAAACAGGAATTGGAATGGAGCCATGAAGCTACTCGACGTTAATATCTGGCTGGCCTTGGTTCTCTCCAAGCACACGCACCATCGGGCGGCCCGTGCCTGGCTGGAAGACCAGCCAGAGAGTGCCAGCCTGTGCTTTTGCCGCGTCACCCAGCAGGGATTGGTGCGGCTGCTCACCACTGCCGAGGTGCTGGCCGGCTATGGAAATCCTCCGCTAAGCAACCGGGAGGCATGGGACGTGATCGACGGTTTCATGAAGGATGAGCGCTTCACATTCGCCAACGAACCGGAAGGCGTGGAGGAAACCTGGAAAGCCTTGGCAATCCGCGACACCCATTCACCGAAACTGTGGATGGATGCCTACTTGGCCGCTTTTGCCATTCGTTCCGGGCTCCAGATGATCACCACCGACAAGGCATTCTCCCAATTCAGCGGGCTGGATCTGCTGGTGCTGCATGCGCGAAAATCCTGACCGCCATGCCATCCTCTCCCACCGACTGCATACCGCAAAGCACGAATTTGCCTCCGGTTACGCCATTTGAAATCCGTGGTCAAATCACGATCGATCCCTCCAGCCCGACTCAAACTCGTCTTCCCGGCGGGCGATCAGGTGGATTACGAAGTGCCTGCAAGCGTGGTGCACCGCGGTCCGACCACGCATGGCATTGCGGCAAACCTCAAAGGCAAATCCCTGCGCCTCGAACTCGCCGGTGAATTCCGCGCGACCGTCATTTCCTTGCACCGCTCATGAAACCACCCCAAGCCATCGCGCACGTCATCCTTGAAGAGATCAATTCCTGATCCGGGTCCACGCCCGCGCGCCGGCCATCAATTGATGGGGTAAGAGGGCCAGAGCCATCCGTAAGACAATTTCCCTAAGACAATTTCCCAGACAAATAGTAAGAAAAGCTGATAAATCAGGCAGCACAGAAGGTTTTTGGGGGAAATCATTGCGAGGATGCCATCACTGCAATCACCAAACACCCAGCTCCGTGAGCTGGCGGGTGGCGGCTTCGGCCCAGCCGCGGTTCGCAGCGGGTGAGGCGGGTGATGGATGAAGCACCCGGCCGACTGTCGCCTTGCTGCCGCAGGCCGCTGCCGCGCGCGTGAGACGATCCTCGGCAAATCCGCCGACCCCGATCAAGTACGATGGATCTAGTAATTCGATCACCTCAGCGAGGTGCTTGAGGCATGCCTGTTCGACCGGCTGCATTTCGCTGGCGGGAAGTTTGTCCGGTGTGAGGTTGGCGCCAGTCGCGCTCATCCACACGAGCGGGCAGTAGTTCATCACGAAATGCTCTTTGAAAAATGAATCCGCCTTGCCGAATCGCTCGGCGAAGAGCCCCCACAGGCGGCGGCCGCTCACTTCCGAGCGCTTGCAGGCAAATCCTTCGATCGGCCGCTTGGGATGCTCTTTCCGCGGTTTTTCCACATCCTCGCAAATGCCAAGCCAATCGCGCACGGCGTCGACTTCGCCAAATGGCACGCCCGTCTGCGCCATGCCGAAAGGCCCGGGATTCATCCCAAGAAACAGCACGCGTTTTTTGCCGGATCCATAGCGGGAAAGATACGCCTCATGCGCCCGCCATGCGTACTCAAGCGGGTTGTACACGCAGGCGACCGGATCACCAAATTGAAGGCCGGCGAGATCACTCAGCAGCCGCCGGGTCGATGCGATCAGCTTGCTCATGCAGGATCAGGCCCGGGTTTTCCATGCGATCGCCAGCAGCGTCAGCGCCAGAGGCAAGTAAAGCAGCGTCGAGAAAAACAAGCGCCGCGCGGAACTGCGCTGGCCGTCATTCGCGAAGCCGAAGGCGAGCGCCGCCATGATCAATGCCAGCAGCGGACCACCAACCGTCCATAGGATGTTGGCGAATCCAACGAACGCAGGGATGATCGAAAATGCGGCGAGCAAGATCGCAAACATCGCCGAAAGCAGTCCGCTTTTTTTCCCGCTGAGATCGCCATTCGACCACATTTTGTATCCGGCCGCTTCATACTCGGCGCGATGCAACCAGTTGATTGCGATGAAGTGCGGCAGTTGCCAAAGGAAAAGGATGCCAAAAAGAAACCACGCTTCCCAGCCAAGACCGCGGCCGGCACCGACCCAACCGATCAGCGGCGGAATCGCACCGGGAATCGCACCGACCAACGTGTTCGACGAATGGATGCGTTTGAGCGGCGTGTAAACAAACACATAAATTGCGATCGTCGCGGCGGTGAAATAAGCGGCGAGGTGGCCGACCTTTACCGCGAGGTGGATGATGCCGATCGCCGACAGGATCCATCCGACGCCGAAGGCCGCCAAGGGATCCATGCGGCGCGCGGGCAGCGGGCGATCGGCGGTGCGTTTCATGCGCGCGTCGAGATCGACCTCCATCAGCTGGTTGAACGCGGCCGATCCAAACGCCGCGGCGGCCGTTCCGAGAAGCGTGTGCAGCAGCTTCATCCAATCGAAGGACATCCCGCGCGAGGCGAGAATGAATCCGAAGAAGGTCGTGATGAGCACGAAAATGTTGAGCCGCACTTTCATCAGCACGACGAGATCACGGCGGAAATTGTGGGGCTTCGGGCCGGAGCTTTCGGCCTCGGCATGATCACCCGTTTGATTGGCTGCATCCATGTTCACCGCCCAATGATGCCCATGCCCGTCGCTTTTCCAATATTTTCCCGACGAAGAACGGCGACGCCTGCGGCAATGGCAAAATCGGATTGCCACCGGTCACGAGCCCGGACTGAATGAGGCATGATCCGCACCCACCATGTTCTGGGATTTTTGCTGCTCGCAGGCATTTGCCACGCCGGGGATGAAATGCGCACATGGACTGACACGCAGGGTCGCAAAATCGAGGCACGGATGAGCGGACTTGATGGCGAGCAGGTCATGCTCGAACTCAAGGACGGCCGCAAGCTCCCCTACCCGCTCGCAAAGCTTTCCGCCGAGGACGCGCATTATGCGCGGCACTTCAATGCTGCATCACCGTCTGGCGAGACCACCACGCAAGGCCTCAACTTCGACGCGGCGTGGCCCGATCGTATCAAGTTCGGCGAAGATCCCGAGATCGCGATCATCAGTGAGGATGCGGATCAGAAAAAATTCATCTATGAGAGTGCCAACTACCGCTACCACTGCGATGTGCGGCTCTCGAAGTCGGTCGTGCGCGGATTCGCATTGATGTTTGAAGCGACGCATTTGTTTTGCCGCAGCTTACCACTCGCGCTCGATGGTGGCGACAAAACCGACGGCAAGCTCGAGATCCGGCTTTTTGAAGTTTACGAAGATTACATCGCAGCTGGCGGCATGCAGGGATCGGCGGGTGTGTTCATCAGCGGACGCGCATTGGTGTTGGTGCCGCTCGACAGCCTCGGCGTGCGCAAAGTGGGCAGCGGCTACATGCTCGATCGCGACAAGAGCAGCAAGACCCTGCCACACGAGCTGACCCACCAGCTCACGCCCCAACCGTATTTTGCTGAAGGCTCGATGGGTTGGTTCACCGAAGGCATTGCCGAATATGTCGCAGTGACGCCGTATCGCTCCGGTGCTTTCAGCGTACGCGGCAACCACAAGGACATTATCGATTACACCACCGCCTACGGATCAAAAAACACCGGCGGCCGCGCGCTCGGGGAAAACATCAACATCGCCGACCTCAAGGAGTTCATGCTGCAGGATTACAGCAACTTCATGCGAGACCCGCAGATCAATTACGGATGCAGCCTGCTCATCACCCACTACTTCCTGCAGATGGATGGCGATGGCGACGCCAAACGCATCAAGGCGTTTCTCAAAGCCCTGCGCGATGGCAAAACCGGTGAGGATGCGATCGCCGTGTTGCTCGATGGAAGAAGCTACGCACAACTCGGTGAGGAAATCGGCAAGGCCTGGGGACGCCGCGGGGTCAACCTCACATTCGGAGCGAAATAGCCCGCCGCCTACATCCACGACTGAGCAACAACGCAGCCATGGACAAAGATTCCGTTTTTTCAAGGCTGGCGAAGCCGCAAATTCCCCACACCTAACCCCAGCCACCGGCTACAGATTTAACCCGATATCCGAAGTCGAAATATCATTCGAATCATTTTAACCACTGATTTCGCAGATTTACTGATTATCGAGGAGCGCATTTTTTGTGATTTTTCTTTATCTGTGCAATCTGTGTAATCTGTGGTCAAAGCCCTCTTTGTTTGCATTTCAACTTTCGAATTCGGGTTTAAGCAAAATGCTCTAAAGGCCTTTGAAGCCGCGGTATTCCTGGTAGGTGCCGATCGGCACGGAAACCGCGCGCCACTCGCGGTTGAGCTTGCGGTGGCGGTTGATGAAATCGGTGGGGTCGACCCAGTTGACCATGTCGGCAGGCACGCTGTTGCGCACAACACCGATAGAGATGTTGTGACGCATTTCAAAATGCAGGTGGGCGGGATACATGCCGTAGTTGGTGCCGATCGTGCCGATTTGCTGACCGCGTTTCACCATCTGGCCGACCTTTACCAGCATCGTGTCGAGATGCGCGTTGAGGGTGTCGACATATTTCACCTCGCCACCTTCCTTGTCGCGATAAGCATGGCGCGTGAGCACCAACTTACCCCAACCAGTGCGCACATCGTGGGCAAAAGTCACAACGCCGTCGGCGATCGCGTAGACCGGATCACCGAGGTCGCTATCACCACCGCCACGGCCATTCCAGTCCTCGCCAAAATGTTGCGGTGCACGCAAACGCAAGCCGCGAGATTTGTAATAGCCATCGGCATTCGGTTTTCCGACAGGGAAATCAAATCCATCGGCGAGATTCATCTTCACCGTTTGGGCGTCGGCCAATGGCGCAAGGCAGAAAAGAATCGCCACCAGGCAGCAGGCATTCAAAGCGCGAATCATCGCGACAAGTCCAACGCCAGTGGCGGGCCTCCGCAAGGGAAAACGCGCAAACGATTGTTTCGTCAGCGCAGACCCTTGAGCGATTCAAGGATTGCGGCGCGCATTGGCGGGCTGCTCAGGTTGCCTAGATGGCCGCCATTCGGAAACATCGTGTGTTTTTTGCCGGGAAATGTCGACTTGAGCCATGCGGCGTCGGAAGGACCGAGCAGGAAATCATTGCGATTCGAAAGCACGCGCACCTTTGAATTTGAGCGCAGCTGTGGTGACTTGTTGCGAAGGTCGGCTTCGTAAATGATTTGCGAAGCGCTGATGCCGCGGGTTGCGTAGTACGGCACGACGAGCTTGTGGAAATAATCGCTGTAGGACCAATGGCTGATTTCATCATAGGCGCTGTTGCGGTTCCATGAGGAAAGCGGCGCTTGGATCTGGCCGAGGTTGTGACGCGACTGGCTGCTGAAGATCGCATCGCGCAGGATGAAACGGAAGTTCAGGCCGATGAGGTATTTCGATTCATTGCCGCCAAAGGTGACGGGCGGAGTCTTCGCGCGCGGGCCGGGCACGAGCATCATGAGTGCCTTGGCGGTGGTTTGATTGATGCGCTCGTCGCGTTCCTGTTGCGGCCATTGAAGAGGTGCTTTGTAAAAGGCATCGAGGAATCCGGCACCGATCTTAAGATCGACCGGGCTGTTGATCGCCACATAGCGATCGGCGAAGAGCAGGTCTTTGCTTTGGGATTTTTCACGCGCTGCAATTTGCAATGCTTGGAAGCCGCCCATCGAGAGGCCAATGATCGCACGTTTGCCGAAGCGACCCGGATGACGCTTTTCCAAATTGTTGTTGATCGTGCTGAGCGCGACGATCAGGTCATTGCTATCGACCGGCGCATAGGCCGGCAACGCAGCGGTCGATGCGTTGCTCATGAATTCCGGGTGAAACACGCTGCTGATCGTGACCACCGAAAATCCATTCGCGTAAAGATGCTCGGCCACCGCCAGCGTCGTGAGCGAAAGGCGGTGCGAACCGAGGCCGGGCATCACAAAAAGCAATGGCGCGGCATCGCGTTGCAGCCAGCAGTTGAACTTGAGCGATTTACCGGTCGAGTCGAGGCACACGCTCATCGTGCGTCCTTCGAAAGGAAACGACGATGACTCGCAACGGATCGCGGCGACGCCGAGAGTTTCAAGCGTCGCTTGGTCCGCCGCTTCATAATGGCGGTGATTGGTGAAATTCGCATTCGCGATGCCGGAAAGCGCGGCTTTGGCCAGCACATAGGAATCGGCCTCAGCGCTCAACAAACGCGCCGCATCGTCGGCCGATTCACTCAAGCGGTTGAAGGTGCAGAAGCCCGAGACACCGCGCACTGCCGTGATGTAGGTGGTAGGTTCGGCAGCCTTGTCGGCGATGAGCCCGACAGTTTCAGCATCGCTGCTCGGCCCGAGAAATGGCAGCACCACGAAATTTTGCGGCTTCCAACCCCACTGGTTGAAGGTCTGGGCAAAGTCCGCTTCGGATCGCCCGATGTTCCAGCGGGTGGCGACATCAAACAGCCCGCCAGCACCCGCCGTTGTGTTGCAAAGAAAACGCAGCGACTCATCGCCGGCGCCAGACCAGCGACCTTGCAACGCGTGGTTCAGTAAGCGACCGGGATAAGTGATGTTGCGTGAAAAATTCCTCACCGATTCACGCGCCGGCGCCGGAACCAAGGCGCGATACCCTGCCGAGAGCGGATGCAAAAACCCGTGCATGAGCCCGCGGTTGAACTCCCACACACCGCGGTTGAACGGCTCGATCGGATCCGAGAGCGACTCCGGCATCAACTCATCGCGCGGCACCTGCGCGTGATTCGTCGATGGTGCGGTGCACGATGAAAGCATCGCAAAAGCCAAGGCGCCACATGCCAATGGCGAACGGCGGGCCTTGAATTTGATGGAAGATTTTTTCATCGGGAAATGATCTTGCCTCAAGCGGTCACCAACTTCACCAGCAGATCGTCGCTGTCGACTTGATCGCCCTTTTGCACGAGGATCTCGCCAATCGTGCCGTCGGCTGCGGCGCTGACCGTCGTGAGCATCTTCATCGCTTCGAGCACGACGAGCTTGTCGCCCGCCTTCACTTCCTGGCCGGTGGAGACGGCGACCTCGGTGACCATGCCCGGCATTGGCGCACAGGCTTGAGCCGGATTGCCGGGCTCGCCCTTGGCACGGGACGCCTTCGAAACCGACTTGAGCGAGTTGTCGAGCACCACCGATTCGCGCGGCATGCCGTTGAGCTCGTAGAAAAGCGCGCGGCGGCCGGCGGAATCCGCTTCGCCGATCGAGATGAGCTTGATGATGAGGATCTTGCCGGGATCGATCTCGACCTCGATTTCCTCGCCGATCTGAAGCCCGTAAAAGAACGCACTGGTGGGCAAACTACTAAGGTCATCGTACTTCGCGCGGAAAGCATTGAAGTCGGCAAACACCTGCGGGTACATCAGGTGCGAGTAGAGGTCGTCGTCGCTGGCTGGGTGGCCGAGTTTTTTCGAGAGCGTTGCGCGGGTTTCGACGAGGTCGACCGGCTCGGCAAGCTCGCCGGGGCGCTTGGTGGTGGCCTTTTTGTTGCCGAGCACGACCTTCTGCACATCGACTGGCCAGCCACCGTCGGGTTGACCGAGGCCGCCGGAAAGCATGTCGATCACCGACTCCGGGAAGTCGATCGAGCCGGGCTTAAGCTTTGGCACATCGGCCGCGCGGATGCCGCGAGTGACGAGGAACATGCACATGTCGCCGACGACTTTGGATGAGGGTGTGACCTTGACGATGTCGCCAAAGAGTTGGTTGACCTCAGCGTAGGTGCGGGCGATTTCGCGCCAGCGGTGGCCGAGGCCCATCGCGTTCGCTTGTTCGCGAAGGTTCGTGTACTGGCCGCCGGGCATTTCGTGTTCGTAGACCTCGGCGGTGCCGGCGCGCGGTGCAGAATCGAAGGGTTTGTAAAAGCCGAGCACCTCCTCCCAGTAATCGGAGAATTCATTGAGCGAGTCGAAATCAAGCCCCGGGTCGCGTTCGGTTTTTGCGAGCGCGGACGAAACCGAATTAAGGTTTGGTTGCGAGGTTGAGCCCGACATCGAGGCGATGGCGAGATCGACGATATCGACTCCGGCATCGGAAGCAGAGAGCACGGACGCGGCATTGAGGCCGGAGGTGTCGTGCGTGTGGAAATGGATCGGGATGCCGATTTCCTGTTTGAGCGCGGCGACGAGTTTCTCCGCGGCCATTGGCTTGCAAAGGCCGGCCATGTCCTTGATCGCGAGAATGTGCGCGCCCATGCGCTCAACCTCCTTGGCCTTGGCGATGTAATACTTGAGCGAATACTTGTCGCGCTTCTCGTCGTTGATGTCGCCCGTGTAGCAAATTGCAGCCTCGCAAAGGACCTTGCCGTGCTCGCGCGTGGCCTCCATCGCGACCTGCATGTTGGGCAGGTAATTGAGCGAGTCGAAGATGCGGAAGATGTCCATGCCCGAATCCGCCGCATGCTTGACGAAGCCGGCGACGACATTGTCCGGGTAATTTGAATAGCCAACCGCGTTGGATCCACGGAAAAGCATCTGGAAACAGATGTTCGGAATTTTTTCGCGCAAGCGACGCAGGCGTTCCCACGGGCACTCGCTGAGGAAACGCATGGCCGTGTCGAAGGTCGCGCCGCCCCACATTTCCAATGAGAAAAGTTGCGGTACGCGGTGTGCGATCGCTTCGGCGACGCGCAGCATGTCGTAAGAACGCATGCGGGTGGCGATGAGCGATTGGTGTGCGTCACGCAGTGTCGTGTCGGTGATGAGCAGGCGTTTCTCCGCAAGGATCCACTGCGCAAATTTCTCGGGGCCCAGCTCGAGCAGCAAATCGCGGCTGCCCTTCGGCACCACCGCGTGATGCTCGATCACCAGCGAGTCGGGCACATTCGCCTTGGGTAGTGCCGCGGCGGGTTTCCAACCCTTGGCGGTGGCGTTGCCGTTGATGGTGATGTCGGAAAGGTACGACAGCGTGCGTGTCGCGCGGTCGCGGCGCGGGCGGAAGCGGAACAGCTCGGTCTTGGTATCGATGAGCTTGGTGTGGGCCTGACCGCTGCGGAAGGTTTCATCCGCAATGACATTTTCCAAAAACGGAATGTTGGTCTTCACACCGCGAATGCGGAACTCGCGCAGCGCGCGGTCCATGCGCTGGCAGGCCATCGGGAAATCACGACCCATCGCGGTGACCTTCACGAGCATCGAGTCGTAGAATGGCGTGACGACCGAGCCGGCGTCGCCCGATGCGGCATCGAGGCGGATGCCAAAACCGGCGGCCGAGCGGTAGTTGAGAATGCGGCCGTAGTCGGGCGCGAAATTCTTTTCCGGATCCTCGGTGGTGACGCGGCATTGGATCGCAAAGCCATTGCACGGGATCTCGTTCTGCGGCGGGATGGCAACCTCAGCGCCAAAGAGCGATTCACCGCCGGCGATGAGGATTTGCGAACGCACGAGGTCGATGCCAGTGACGCACTCGGTGACGGTGTGCTCGACCTGGATGCGCGGGTTCATCTCGATGAAGAACCAGTCGTTCTTGTCCATGTCGTAGAGGAACTCGACGGTGCCCGCATTGTTGTAGCCGATGCCTTTGGCGAGATTCACCGCAGCGTCGCAAAGCTCCTTGCGTACTTTCGGATCCAGGTTCATCGCAGGCGCGACTTCGACGACTTTTTGATATCGGCGCTGCACCGAGCAATCGCGCTCGTGAAGGTGCACGACATTGCCATGTTGGTCTCCGAGGATCTGGACCTCGATGTGTTTGGCGCGGGAAATGTAGCGTTCGAGGAAAACTGCCGGATTGCCAAACGCATTCTGCGCCTCGTTTTGCGCCTCGCTCAGAAGGCCCTGCAAAAGCGAGGCCTTTTCCACCACCCGCATGCCACGACCACCGCCGCCGAAGGCCGCCTTGATGATCAACGGAAAACCAATTTCGTGCGCTGCCTTGAGCGCCTCATCAGGATCGGTGATCGGCTCCTCGGTGCCGGGCAGCGTTGGCACCTGATAGCGATGCGCCAGCGTCCGCGCCGCGGTCTTGTCGCCCATGTTTTCCAGCAACTCCGGCGATGGCCCGATGAATGTGATGCCCTCACGCGCACATGCCCTCGCAAACTGCGCGTTTTCCGAAAGAAATCCATAGCCCGGATGAATCATCGTCACGCCCTTCTGCTTGGCGAGCGCGACGATGCCCTCGACATCGAGATACGCACCGACCGGACCCTTTGAAGAATCAAGCTGATACGCCTCATCGGCCTTGAAGCGGTGGATCGAAAAGCGGTCCTCTTCGGCAAAGATCGAAACCGTGCGCAGACCAAGTTCATTGGCAGCGCGGAAAATGCGGATCGCGATTTCGCCGCGGTTGGCGGCCATCAGCTTTCCGGGGCGGGTTGATGAAACGGGCATGACGGGGAGTGTTTAAGCCCCAATCGCCCGGCAGTGAAGTGAAATCCTGCACAAACAGGCCACCCCACGGGATTTTTCGCCCACGCGTTGGCGCGTCACGGATTTCGTTGGCCATCACTTGGGGTATGACGCAAGTTAATGCCATGCAAAGCCCCCTCAATGACACGCACAGCAAGACGATCGGCTACCTGTTGTGGATCTTCGGCTTCACCGGCGCGCACCGCTTTTATTACGGCAAGCCGATCTCCGGCATCATCTGGTTCTGCACGCTTGGACTGCTCGGCATCGGCTGGCTATTCATTCAGACGATTCAGACGCTCTCTCTTCTCGTTCAGCATCTTCTCGGAGAGATCTAATGACCGAGCTCCTGCTTTCTTGATTTTTTCTTGAAGTCCGTTCAGTTCGTTTAAATCGGATTCATTGTCAAAGAGCATGGACCCATCTGGGCTGATTTCCCAGCTTGTGAATTTTTCAATTAAAAGGTCTAACTGCGCAATTTTAAGATCCCAAATCTCCACTTCCGTTTTGTTGTGATCCAGCAAAGACTGTGTGATCGTCCGACACGCCCCATCTATGAATCCACGTCGTGCAGCAGTGTATGAGTTTTGATCAAAATCCTCGAAGGGAATGGTTTCTGGTTGTTGAGGAACTGCTTTTTCGAGAAAATCTCGGTAGTTGCTCATAATCTTGTTCATCTTTTGTCTCAATGATTTGCATCTCAACAAGGTTTCCCTGCTTTCATGAAGGGCCTGTAGGTCGTGTTTTGATGGCTCGGAATATTCACTGCCCACCTTTTGGTATTCTTGGCCTAGGACTGAAAGCTCCTTCAAACCCTCAACTCCAATTTTCATTACAAGTCTACTATATTGATCTGAAGAGTTCGCAATTTGTTCAATTTTTTCGAATCTTTCCTTAAATGGCTCAGGTTCGGCCTCGTGACCTGATTTTATCGAATCGAGTTGTTTTTGTTTTTCATCAATTACTGATTTTTCAAATTTCCTTGCAGCCTCTAATTCTTGTTTGTCTTGTGCATCGTTTTTTTGTTGGTTGGGATCTTGCATTGATTCAATGCGATTTCTTTTTTCTTTGACTGCATTAGCAATGCGCATTTGGCCAATCTTCCCACCGTAGACAACGAGAACAATTGTAGCACACGGAATAACTAGATTGCTAATGGGTAGTCGCACGGATGGGTCTTTGCGCTTGCGGAACATGCAAGCGATGTTTTCTAACATAGCGCATAGAATTCCCACGAGAGCGTAGGCAGTGATTGCCGCGGCAAATAATCCACCCATTGCTGCGCCCACTGCTGCAGCACCATCGGCATATATTTCTCTAGTAGGTGTTGTTATCGTCAGAATTAACAGTAAGAAGAACGTTACACTTGGCCACATGATCCAAAACATGACGCGAACCCAGCGAGCGCGGTTCTTGGTGGCTATGCCTTTTTCAATCGCGCTTTCCCTGTGTTTTATGTGTGGTTGTGAAGTCGGTGAAACGTCGGGACTCCGTTGTAATGAGGCACCGGCATTGATAAGTTGCGCTTCATCATGGTTGTTTGAGATGATTATTGTCTTGCCGATTTCCAAGTGCGGAGGTTGGGATGACGCTTGTTCGGCGCTGCAAAAGAACTCTGCGGTATCTCGATCCGGGCTCATGGAGCCATCACCATTGCTCTCAACGATTGTAATGGGGTCGTGAATGTCAGTTCTTCCGACAGGCTTAATAGGAAAGCCACAGTTGGGACAGGCTATTGCTTTGTCCGATATCGAACGGTTACATTCAGGGCAATCTATGAGGGGCATAATGGAGTATGTTCGCTATACAGCATGAAAATACGTCCACTTGCAATGAAGAAAAAATGTCCTTGATCCGTCAAGCGGACATGGCAGATGAGTAAGGATGGACTGGGGTCGCGAGAAAAGGGCAAATGTCGGGGATTTCCCTGCAGGTTCAAAATCTGTCGCGATTCCCATTCCGCGACAGAAAAACGGTCGGACATCTGAAGGATTTCTGAAAAAACTGCACGTTAAGCGTGCGAAACCCTGCGAAATCGATCAAAGTCGGTAGAGCAGGAAACCTAATCCCGAATTCGAAAGTTGAAATGCAAACAAAGAGGGCTTTGACCGCAGATTACACAGATTGCACAGATAAAGAAAAATCACAAAAAATGCGCTCCTCGATAATCAGTAAATCAGCGAAATCAGTGGTTAAAATGATTCGAATGATATTTCGACTTCGGATTTCGGGCTAATAAAACCGAATAAAAACGCACAAAATACGCACTATGAACAAGCTGGCTCTACGATTTCTGCACGCTCAACTCGCAGATCAACGAGAGGAACTTGGGGTGAGATAATGGTGCGGGTGGATTTCAAATTTGACATCAAATTGATGGATCATGTAAATTAATGGCATGACCAAGACTCAGATTCAGGTTCCTGACGAGTTGATCCGCGAAATTCGTTCCTTTGCCAAAGCCCGCGAGTGGTCTCTGGCGGAGACTTTCCGCCGAGGAGCTGAACTTCTTTTGGAGGTCTACGACGCAAAGGCCTCGACCTCGACCAAGGGTTGGCAGGCGCCGGTCTCGTCGCGCGTCGGTTGGAAAGGCCTCACACCCCGTCAACTGCGTGAGGCGGCAATGGATGATTCCGAACCGCGCCTTCACAAGCCATGATCTCGGTCGATTCCAACTTGCTGCTTTATTCCTACAGCGCCGCTTCACCACACCATCGTGCGGCCCGCGAATTTTTGGGGGAACTTTCGACACGCGAGGATGTCGCACTCAGCGAATTTGTCTTGGCCGAATTTTACCTGCTGCTGCGCAATCCCGCCGTGCTCGAGCGACCGCTTGGTGCCGCCGAAGCCGCTGAGGTTATCGAAGCCTATCGTCGACACCCAAGCTGGCAGACCGTCGGATTTCCACCGCGCAGCCGCGAGCTTCACGACCGGCTATGGCAGTTGGCCGCTTCGCGAAATTTCGCACGACGACGCATCTATGATGCGCGAATCGCCCTGAGCTTGCAGGCTTTCGGAGTGAACCAGTTTGCGACCTTGAATGTGAAGGACTTCAAGGACTTTGGCTTCACCAAGGTGTGGAATCCGCTTTCAAAATGAATGCCGCGGCAGGCACCCGGAAGCACCTGCCGCGGCAAAGGATGAATCACCAATCGACCGTCACACCGGCATAAACTCCGGCACCGGTGCCTTTGATGGTGTCATTAAAGGGCGCATCCCCGAAGTTACCCAACTCGTAGTCGGCATCGAAGGCATTTTCGACGCGGGCATGGAGTTTGACTTTCTCGGTCACCTGATAGGAACCGTAGAAACGGGCAATGGTGTAGGCGTTGATCGCATTACCGCCCCACGAGTGACTCGCCAGATGCGTTGCACCGATACCGATCAATGACTTTTCAGTCGCCTTCCAATCGAGCGAAGCTGTGGCCGCGTTGCGAGGTTGATCATCCAGACTCTCATGCAGCCAGGTCCATGCAACGCGGTATGAGACCGTTTCTTCGACGGCCGCGCCACGCACGGCGAACTCAGCACCTTGAGTGCGTGTTTGGCCTGCGATGTTGACAGATGGATTCATGTAATCTGAAAAAATCTCGTTTTTAATGTGGTTTTCAAACCATGTAGCTTCAAGGTCAAGCCCTAGCATTTTCTGCGTGATGCCGATATCCCAGCCGGTAGCAGACTCCGCTTGAAGGTCGGGATTCCCCGCGACATATGTCGAGCCGTAAAGGTCGAGATAGCTAGGCGAATGGAATGAGGTTCCGATGCCACCACGAATCGAGGTCGACGGCACCAATTCCTGAATAGCGCCAAGACGCCAGGTCACTTCGTCACCATAGGCTTCGTATTCCTCCCAGCGCAGCGCTGCTGTTGTGGTCAGCTTGTCGGTCGCATCCCATTCGAGCGCGGAATGAACACCGAAGCGATCACGCTCCTCATCTGCGCCGATAGTACTTTCGTAACTACTGCGGTGGCCATAGGCTCCTGCGAGCAGGCGAATATCGTCCGAGATTTTGATCTCTTGATCGGTCGAGATGCTTGCATCGCGCAGGTCAGTGCCGAAATTGCTTTGATAGACGCTGTCGTAAAACTCCTGATGGTAACCAGCAAGAAATCGCCCGGTCCAGACATCGGAAAATTTTCCCGTGGCATACAGCGTCGCGAGCGATGCATCAAGATGATTAATTGAGTTATAAAAATCGATCTTTTTGCCAAGGTTTTCGTAATAGGAATCGTTGGCGCGAAAGGTCGTTCCAAGCGTCCAGACCGAGTCGACCTGACCCTCGACGCGCAACGCAGCCGAGCTTTGGTCAAAGTGCTGGTTTGGCGCGTCGTTGTCGGTCGACTCGTAACTACTGCCTACATAGTAATTCATTTTCCCGACTTCACCGCCGAACCTTGCGCGCCCGGCATACGAGTTGAACGAACCAGCCTCGATGGTGGCCGAGCCGCTCGGATCGCCCGACCCGCGAGGGGTTTCCATCCACAGCACGCCGCCGATTGACTCGCCGCCGTAGATCGCACCCTGTGGGCCGCGCAGGATCTCGAGCTTGCCGATGTCGGTGGTACGCGCCGCCGATAAGATATTGTTCAGTGGCGTCGACGAATCACTCAAGCGCATGCCGTCGATGACGATCTGCGAATAGTTGGTAGTCGTGCCACGGATGAACACCGCTCCGACCGCTCCGGTTTCGCCCCCAGTCGAGGTCGAGATCACCCCAGGGGCCGCGTTGAGCGCGTCGCGAAGCTGCAGGATGCCGCTGGCTTCGAGTTGCTCGGGATCGAGGCTGGTGACGCTTGAGGTCACCGTCGAGGCCTCGCGCGGGACACGCAGGGCCGAGACGATGAGCGGCTCGAGTTCGGTTTTTTCTTGGTTGGGCGTTTCGGCAAAGGCCGATTGGACGGGTAGCAGGCAAAGGCCTGCAAGGGCCGGTCGGAGCAGGCTCCGCCGGATGGCAGTTGGTATCATTTTTTCTCTTCTATGTTTGCTATGTTTGCGCACGAAGAGAGGGCCGCGCGGGAAAAAATTCCTGCGGCCTTCTCTCGTCGATCCCCTTTCGCGGGGGACCACTGAATCCGCGCGCCGCTGTGGCGACGGGCGGTTGACGAGCTACAAGGGCGCAAGTATTCGGGCTCCCGGCTTCATGCCTCATCCCCGTCTTCACCGCCCTTGCGAACGATTGACATGGTGGGGACTCGTATCCGGATACCGCAGCGCGACTGCTCCGGGTTCTCACCGGATTCCATGACGCCCATGTGGTTGGTCGCCGGGAGAGTGGGGGCGGGCGTTGCGAGCATCAAGGAAAAATCCGGCCACATGCGTACACGGATCGGTAAAAAACAGGCTAAACTTCTGCGCGGAGCCGCTATTCGGCGGGCTTGCCTTGAGCGGCGCTCCGATTACAATCCGTCACACTCATGAAGCGCGCCATCCAATATGCTGCGGGATTTTTGCTCACCTCAACGTTGGCCCACGGCGAAACCGCCAAGGCCGCTGCGGCACCGGTGAAACAAATGGATTTTCTCGAGATCCTCGCGAAGGGCGGGCTCATGATGTTTCCGCTCGGTTTGTTGTCGATCATCACGGTGGTGCTGATCCTGCTGTATTTTCTCTCCATTCGTCGCAACGCGATTGTCAGCGAGCGCTTCATGGCCACGGTCGAATCGATGATCGCCAAGCGCGACTATGCCGGCCTGGTTGGCCAAAGCCATCGCCGCAACGAATGCATGGCGCGCATCGTGCAAAACACCCTCGAGTTCATGCATGGCAATCCCGGCATGCCATTTGAAAATGTGCGCGAAGTCGCGCAAACCGAAGGCTCGCGCCAAGCCGGGCTGCTGACCTCGCGCATCACCTACCTCTCCGACATCGGCGCGATCGCTCCGATGGTCGGGCTACTCGGAACCGTCATCGGCATGATCAAAGCCTTCATCGAAATTTCCACCGGCGGCGTGCAAGGCGTGCGGGAAATGGGCCTCGCAGCGGGGGTCTCCGAGGCACTCATCGCGACAGCCGGCGGTCTCGGGATCAGCCTCGTGGCGCTGGTCTTTTACTCGTTCTTCCGCGGCCGCGTGCACACCTGCATTTCGGAACTCGAGTCGGCGGCGACGCACTTTGTCGCGTTGCTCCACGCCCAACGCAACGACGAGGAAAACGCCGAACTTCCGGTTTCCGCCAAGCGCCGCGACCTGCAAGGCATCTAATCCACCGCGCGGATGAAATTTTCCAACCGTCAGCCGCCACCGATCGCCATGCAACTGGCGCCGATGATCGACATCCTGTTGTTGTTGCTGAGCTTCTTCATCATCGGTTGGCAGTTCAGCCGCTCGGAGACCGAACTCAATGTCTCGGTGCCCACCGCGCAGGAAGGGGCCGATCCGGAACGCCAGCGCGGCGAAATCATCATCAATGTGCTGCCCGACCGCGTGATCCGCGTCGAGGGCTCGGACATGGATCTGCCAAAGCTGCATGAAAAACTTGCGGCAATCGCCAAGCAATTTGAGAACCAACCGGTGCGGATCCGCGGCGATGGCAAGGTCGACTACCAGCGCATTGTCGAGGTGATCGACACCTGCCAGAAAGCCGGCATCTGGAACATTTCCTTTGCGACCCAGGCACCCGCCAAGAAGCAATGATCCCGCAGATTTCCGCCATTCCCATGCTGACCCGCCCGATTGTTCTCACCCTCGCGCTGAGCGCCGCCGCGATCGCCCAGGTACCCCAGGCCCAAGCGGTCGATCCGGTGCTGGCCGGCGATTCGTCCAACGATTTGTTTCTTCGCGGGAAAAACATTTACGACTCCGCGCAATCCGCGATCGATCTCGCCAATCGCACCGAGTACTACCAGCGCGCGGCAATGATCTTCACCGATTACCTCAACCTGTTTTCCGACAACCCGAAGGCCGAGCAAGCGTGGTGGTATCTCGGCAACAGCCATTACCAATCGGGCATGATCGATGACGCGAGGCGTTGCTTCAGCACGCTGATCAACCGCTATGGCAAAGGCAAATGGGTCGCGGCTGCGGCCTACACCATGGCGGCCGACCATTACAATCGCGGCGAGTACGCCTTTGCCGCGCCGATGTTTGAACGCTACGCGGCCAACACCGAAAAAGCCGAGGAGCGCCCGCGAGGCTACTACCTTGCCGGCAATTGCTACCGCATGCTTGGCCGTGAACGTGAAGCCATCGGCTCGCTGCGCAAGGTCATCGAAGATCCCGCCGGCAGCTACTTCGCACCGCAGGCAAAAACCGCACTCGGCCAACTCAGCGCCGCCGACGGGAAATTCCAAGAGGCCTTGGTTCTTTTCGAGGAAGTGCTCGCCACCGACGCGCCGCCAAAAATCCGCGGCGAAGCTGCACTCGCCGCCGCGCTTGCCACGGCCAAACTCGGCCGCTCCGCCGACTCCGATCGCTACCTTTTCCTTGTCATGAAAACGCCGGGCATGGAGGAGTACCGCGCCGAGGCGCAGACCGTGCTGATGGGCAATGCCTTCGAGCGCAAGGACTACCGCGAGGTCGTACGGATTTTCCGCAGCAGCGAATCGAAAGCCACCGGCGAAAAGGAAGGCGCGCGCCTGATGATCGCCGCCCGCGCGCTGATGCGCTTGAAGTCTTACGCCGAAGCGCTGCCGATGTTCCGCGAAGTCGAGCGGCTCGCCAATGCCAACGGCGAACTCGGCTTCGACGCCGCCTACCGCCGCCTGCTCTGCTTCTTCCAAGTCGAAGGACAATTCGTGCCGGAACAGGTCGACGCGTTTCTGCAACTTTACAAAAAATCCCACCCCAAGGACACGCGCATCCACACGGCCATGATGATGAAGGCCGAGGCGCTGTTTTCCAAAAAGGAAACCACTAAGGCCGCGAAGATCTATTCGCAGGTCGACGCCTCCCTCCTCAGCGAAAAAAACCTGCCCGGATTTCTCTATCAACGCGCATGGTGCCTTGCCGAAGCCGGCGACCACTCGGGCGCTGTTCGCTCATTCGACGAATTCATCTCGCGCTTTCCGAATGATTCGCGCAGTGCTTCGGCGATCGCCAAACGCGCGTCGGCCAACGCCGAACTCTCCGAGCCGCGCAAAGCACTCGCCGATTACGACCAACTCATCGCCAACCCATCGACACCGAAAGATTTGGTGTCGCTCGCGTGGCTCGAATCGGCGCGCCTGAGCCGCAAGGAAAACAACATCGCGGAAATGACGAACCGCTATCAAGGCCTTTTGAAAAATGTCTCCGACCTCAGCGCCAACCTGCGCTCCGAGGCGAGCTATTGGATCGGTTGGGGGCTCGTCAAAAGCAACAAGGCCAGCGAGTCGATCAAGCACCTCGAAGCCGCACGCACCCTGCGCCCCGATGCCTACACCAAACACGCCGGCATCCTCCTCGCGCTGGGTTACTTCGCGGCACAAGACGCACCGAAGCTCGCTGCCGAAATCCAACTCGCGATCAAAAATGATTTTGCCTCCGACATTCCAGTCCAAACACTCCAGTGGTGCGGCATCCAGGCCTACAACTCCGGCGATTTCAAACTCGCCGCCCAATGCCTCTCGCTCATCGCATCGCCCGATGATCCACGCTCGTCGCCCAAGGAAGTCTGGCGCTACCTCGCCAAGGCTCGGCTCGAAACCAAAGACCCCAAAGGCGCGCTGACCGCTGCCGACAACGCGCTTGCGATCGAAGACAACCCGACTTGGAAGGCCGACTCGCTGCTCGACCGCGGCCGCGCGCTTTTCCTGCTCGACCGATCCTCCGATGCCCGCGAGGCCGCAGATGAGGCAATGAAGCTCCAACCGCAAGGCCGCACCAGCGCCGGGCTACGCATCCTGCGCGGCGACCTCGAAATGAAGGCGAAAGCCCCGCGCAAAGCAGCCGCCGAGTACCTCATCGTCGTCAACTTCCACGAAGACCGCGAACTCAAGCCCAAGGCGCTCGCCGGACTCATCAAGGCGCTCGCCGAACAAGGCGACAACGCTCAGGCGGAAAAATACCGCAGCCAACTTCAATCGGAGTTTCCAGATTGGAAATCCCGCTGAAGCACTCCACGCTCCGCGCGCCGCCGCATTCGCCTCCCCCACGCAGCGCAATCGACTTGCCTTGAAAACTGAATCCGAATCGCCGAAACTTTCCCTCCCATGACTCCACCCGCCATCTCAACCGCATCCGCCAAATCCAGCCGGCGCGAATCCGCCAACGCATGGTCGCCGCAACAATCGGCGGAGCTCTATGGCATCGAATCATGGGGACACGGATTTTTCGGCGTCAACCGCAAGGGCCATGTCACGGTCAAGCTCGAGGACGATCAGGCCTGCAAGGAAGTTTCCCTGCACGACATCATCGAAGGCCTTCACGACCGCGGCACGCGCGTACCCGTGCTGCTGCGTTTTCGCGACCTGCTCCACTCTCGCATCACCGAGATCAACGAATCCTTCCGCAAGGCAATCAAGGACAGCGGCTATCGCGGCGAATATCGCGGCGTTTATCCAATCAAGGTAAACCAACAGCGGCAGGTCATCGAAGAAATCGCCGAGTTCGGAAAAAAATACCACTATGGCCTCGAAGCCGGATCCAAGCCGGAGCTGATCGCCGCGCTTGCCCACATGAATGACCCCGAGGCGTTCATCATTTGCAATGGCTACAAGGACGAGGAGTTCATCGACCTCGCGCTGCACTCGCAGAAGATGGGCCTCAAGATCATGCTCGTGCTCGAGATGCCCAGCGAACTGGAGCTGATCCTTGAACGCTCGCGCAAAATCGGCGTGCTGCCAAACCTCGGCGTGCGCGTGCGCCTCTCGACCCGCGGTTCCGGCCACTGGCAGGAAAGCGCCGGCGACAAATCTGTCTTCGGCCTCAATGCCGCGCAGGTGATCCACGTCGTCGATCACCTCAAGGCCACCGGTTACCTCGGCTGCCTCAAGATGCTGCACTACCATCAGGGTTCGCAGATCCCAAACATCGCCGCCATTCGCGAGGGCGCGACCGAAGCAGTGCGCATGTACTGCGACCTCGTCAAGGAAGGAGCGCCGATGGGCGTGCTCGACATCGGCGGCGGCATGGCGGTCGACTACGATGGCTCGCACACGAATTTCCATTCATCCTGCAATTACTCGGTCGCCGAGTACTGCACCGACATCGTCGAGGTGGTTTCGCAAATTTGCGACAAGGCCGCCGTCACACACCCCTGCCTTGTGTCGGAGTCGGGCCGCGCGGTGGTTTCCTACTACTCGGTGCTGGTCTTCAACATCCTCGATGTCACCAGCGCGCAAACCAGCGACGAGGCACCACCGGTGCCGGAAAACGCGCCGCAAAATTTGCTCAACCTGATCGACGCCAACAAAACGCTGAGCAAAAAAAACCTCCAAGAGTGCTTCAACGATGCGGTTTACTACCGCGACCAAGTCCGCGCGCAATTTTTCTATGGCAACGCCACGCTGCGCGAGCGCGGCCTCGCCGAGGCATGGTTCTGGCACATCCTCACCCGCATCTCCAACCTCATCGCGCAACTCGACGACATCCCCGAGGACCTGCGCGAACTTTCATCGACACTCGTCGATTTCTACTACGGCAATTTCTCGCTGTTCCAATCGCTGCCGGATTCATGGGCGATCGACCAACTCTTCCCCGTGATGCCAATCCACCGCCTCGACGAGAAACCCCGCCAGCGCGCGGTGCTCGCCGACATCACCTGCGACTGCGACGGCAAGATCGACCGCTTCATCGACAAGGAAGATGTCGCGAAAATTTTGCCACTGCATGAGATCAGGCCCGACGAAACCTATTATGTCGCGGTCTTCCTCGTCGGCGCTTATCAGGAAACCCTCGGCGACCTTCATAACCTTCTTGGCGACACCAATGTCGTCGGCGTGCACTTGGAAAAAGGCAAGCCGGTCTACACCCACGAGGTCGAGGGCGACACAGTCGCCGATGTGCTGAGCTATGTCGAATACGACCCGAAGGAGCTCGTCTCGCGCTTCAGAAGCTTTGCCGAAAAGGCCGTCAACGATGGTCGCATCTCACCCAAGGAGCGTCGCGAAATCCTCGACCTCTACCGCGAAGGATTGGCAGGCTATACCTACTTCGAAGATTGAGATAGCGCGCGGCGTTACATTCCGCGCAATTTCTTTTGATCGGCGATCCATGTGCGGTCGCTGTCGGAGAGCCGGTCTTCGCGGGTTCGCGAGCGGGTGCCATCGGGCTCGATGAGCGTGAGGTTGCCATTTGCGTATCCGGTAAGTTTGGCGAACACGCTGCGGCCGCTGCGGTCTTTCCATTCGCGATAGCCCTTGGCCTCAAGGTCCGCGCGCCACTGGCGTCGCGTGTCGGTGGCGACCGCCTCGGCATGCTTGATCTGGCCCCATAGGTAATCCGCCTCACCGCGCTTGTAGCCGCGGTAGCGGCCGATGATTTCGCCGCCCGGCCCGAGCATCAGCACTGAAGGGTGGCCCAACACGCGATACTGTTTTTTTAACTTCGCCACATGGTTTTGCATGTCGACGCGCATCGTTTCCTTCTCGTCGAGGCCGAGGCTTTCATCCTCGATTTTGACATTCGCATCGACGCGCAGGCGCACCAATTTTTCGCCGGCCCACTTTTCGAAATCGGGCGTGGAAAAAAGTTCCTGCGACAAGGCCTTGCACATCGGGCTTTGGGCCGAGTCGGTGAACCAGACCAGCAAGGGCTTACCTTCGCGCAGCGCACGGCGTTTGGCGATGCTTTCGCTGACCTCCCATGGCCCGCGGCGTTTTGGTGACTCGGCAAGCAGCTTGGAAAGCTCGGGAATCTCCGCGTCGGGATCATCGGGGTTGGTGAAAACTATTTCGCTTTCGGGTGTGATGCCCGATGTCGGCACGGCTGGCGCGGTGTTGCCTCCGGGGACCACCGGCGCGCCGCCGGCATTGTTCTGCTTTGCGAGCAGTTGCGGCGGGATCCCGCTCGCGCCAAAGGGCGAGGCTTCAGATTTTTTTTCATCCTGCTTCTGCACGCCGCACGAGCACAGCGCGAGCACGGCGATGAAAACAACTGACCTAAGCGTCCACATTAGGGGAAAAACCGCTGGAGTTGAGCTATTCCTTGAGGCGGATCGGCGTGCCGCAATGGGTGCAGCGGAACCAGCGAAACAGGATGATGTGGGCACAAAGCGGTAAGATGTAGCCAAGCACTTTCACATGATGGGCGCGCGAGTTTTTCAGGTGAGGTTTGGGGATAAATAGTTTTTGGCAGCAAACTCGGCAACTGGAGTTGTTAGCAAGCACCGCATAAAACAAACCCAAGATCGGCAGCGCGATCGGTAGCGCTATCAACCAAGAGGGCGCCCAGGAGAAGATTTTTGGCTGATAGGAAGAAACCAGCAAAAGAAAGGTGGCGGCAGTCGCCAAGGGGATGATCAGCATCATCAACAACGTAACCAATGCGCCGCAATAAATGCGTACAGGGTTCGTGTGCAAAATACCGCGCACATACCTGCGGGATTCGGGATTGCGACCCTTGTTGGTTTCCTTGCGCGGTGATCGGAGCAGCACAAGGCGATCGACATCGTCGGGCAGCGATTCAACCGCGGGCGCTGAGGGATCCGCATAGTCCTCTGTCGAGCGGAGGCGCGACGCGTCGATTTCAAACCTTGCGCCGCCGGGTTTTGAAAGCTTTACAAACTCGCTGGCGACGGTGGGATTGGCCGGCGCGACTTCGGTGAAGGTAGCGATTTTCGTGTCCAGATAGCATGTGGTTTTATCCAGAGGGATCGCTGAAGGCACATCATCAACCCCCAAATTTTTTTCAACCAGCATACGCACCGGCAGAGGAACCGCTACCGGCGCGGACTCAAGCACCTCCAGAACAGCGGGCCTGCCTTCTATTGCATCAGAGGTGATGCCTTCGGGCACCATTTCGCCAACACCGGAAAGCTCGCGCGCCCTATCAATCCATTGCCGCAAGATCGATGGCTCGGGTACCGATGCAACGATGCGCAAAAGCCGGTTGGCGCCGCTCAATTCCTGCTGCAACGCGATGGGGGTGATCCGGGCAAGCGAGGCCACATTTTGAAAACCCGCCGCTTCGAGCAAAGCAAGCGAGTCCTCATCTATTCCATCTATGCGGCTGATCCGAATCATTTGTGCTCCCTCGATCGAAACAAGACTAGGAAAACGGCCGCAGGATGCAAGCGATCATGCGAGGGCCGCCAACATCTCGCCGAGTTGCTCGAGCTTGCGGCGCCAGTCCTCAAGCCGCGCCTTTTCCTGCTCGACCACCTCGGCGGGCGCGCGGTCGACAAACGAGGCGTTGCCGAGTTTGCCTTCGGATTTTTTGACCTCCACGCGGACGCGCTCGATTTCCTTGGAAATCCTTGCGCGTTCGGCCTCGACATCGATCAGGCCCTCGAGCGGCATGTAGACCTCGCCGACCGGCGTGATCGCTGCGGGTGTACCCTTGGGAGCCTCGTAGGCGGCGTCAATTTCGATCCCGCCGGCACCTGCAAGCAGCGCGAGGACCTGGGTTTCTGCCGCCAGCCATGCGGGAGCGCCGCGCACCACGAAGCGCACATCCTTGCGGCTTGCGACCTGGTATTCGGCCTTCAGGTTGCGCATGCGCCCGGCCGCTTCGTAGATCGCCGCCGCCTGATCGCGCGCGGCCTTGGCATCGCCGGAAACAAGCGGCGCACCGGGCAAAAGTTTCATCATCAGGAATTCGCCCTCGGCCACATAGCCCATTCTCGCCGAAAGCTCCTCGGCAATGTGCGGCATGTACGGGCTCAGCAACTGCAGGTAACGGCTCATTACCGCATCGAAGGTCGCAAGCGTCATCGCGCGTGCCGCGGGCGTGGCGGACTCGCGAAGGTCGAGCTTCACGGCTTCGAGGAATTTGTCGCAGAAGTCATTCCAAAGGAATTCGTAAAGCCGTTGCGCAATTTCACCGAAACGGTAATCGGCATAAGCTTCCTCAAGATCGGCCGCCAGCTCATCGAGCCTCGACATGACATTGAGGTGGTAGGGCGGCAGCCCGGCCGTGTCCGCAATGTCATCGCCGCGGTCGCTGCCCGCCATCTGGCGGAAACGGCAGGCATTGTAGAGTTTGTTGGCAAAATTACGACCTTCTTCGACCGCGCTTTCGTCGAAGCGAAGGTCGGCACCTACCGGCGCGATGCGCAAAAGCCCGAAGCGCAGGCCGTCGGCGCCGTATTTTTCCATCAAATCGATCGGATCGGGCGAATTGCCCAGCGACTTGCTCATCTTGCGGCCCTGCAGGTCGCGGATGATCGAGGTGAAAAACACATTGCCGAAAGGGATTTTCCCTTCGAAACGGAAGCCCGCCATGATCATGCGCGCGACCCAGAAGAAAAGGATGTCAGGTCCAGTTACTAGATCTGTAGTAGGATAAAATTTTGCAAGAGTCGGGCTGTTTTCCCCGACATCACTCATCGTCGCAAACGGCCACAGCCACGACGAGAACCAAGTGTCCATGACGTCCTCGTCGCGCGTCCAGTTGGCCGCATCGGCGGGTGGCTCGATGCCGACATGGATGTCGCCGGCGCTGAGGTCGGCCATGTCGAGCGACTCGGCATTCTTGAGGGCCTCGAGCTTGTCCTTGCGGTACCACACGGGGATTTGATGACCCCACCACAGCTGGCGGCTGATGCACCAGTCCTGCAAATTTTCCATCCAATGCGCGTAGGTCTTTGCCCAGCGCTCGGGGCGGAACTTGATGTCGCCGTTGGCCACCGCGTCGGCGGCCTCCTTGACGCAGGGGTACTTGAGGAACCACTGCATCGAAATGCGCGGCTCGACCGGCACATGCGCGCGCTCGGAAAATCCGACATTGTTTTCGTACTCCTCGACCTTGAGCAAGAGCCCCATTTCCTCGAGCATGGCTGCGGCTTTTTTGCGCGCCAGGAAGCGATCGAGTCCGTGAAGCTCAGGGCACTCCGGGCAATCGATGCGACCGTCGGGCGTGAGCACATCGATGATCTCGAGCCCGTGCCGATTGCCGATTTCGAAGTCGGCCTTGTCGTGCGCGGGTGTAATTTTGAGCGCACCGGTGCCGAACTCGATGTCGACATGCTCGTCGGCGATGATCGGGATTTCCGCCTGCGGAAACGGCCTCAGCACCTTGCGCCCAATGTGTTTGGCAAAGCGCAGATCCTTCGGGTTCACTGCCACCGCAACATCGCCCATCAGCGTTTCGGGGCGCGTGGTGGAAATTTCCAAATACTCGCCCGGCGCATCGGCCAGCGCATATTTCATGAAATAAAGTTTCGACCGCTGCGGGGTCATGATGACCTCCTCGTCGGATAGCGCGGTCAGCGACACCGGGCACCAGTTGACCATCCGCTTGCCGCGATAAATGAGGCCTTCCTTGAAGAGTTCGACGAACACATGGCTGACCCATTTCGTGTAGGCCTCGTCCATCGTGAAGCGCTCGCGACTCCAATCGCAGGAACAGCCGAGGCGCTTGAGTTGCTTGATGATGATGTCGCCGTGTTTGTTTTTGAAATCCCAAACGCGTTTGAGGAACTCTTCGCGGCCGAGGTCGCGGCGGCCAAGCCCTTCCTTTTCGCGCAGCTCGCGCTCGACCTTGGCCTGCGTCGCAATGCCGGCATGGTCGGTGCCCGGCAGCCACAGGACTTCCTTGCCCTTTTGGCGAGCCCGCCGCGCGAGGATATCCTGCAGCGCGTTGTTGAGTACATGGCCGAGGTGCAAAATCCCGGTGACATTCGGCGGCGGGATGACGATCGAGTAGGCATCCCTCGCCGAAGCCGGATTGGCTTCGAAACATTTACCCTCGAGCCAGGCGGCATACCACCTGGCTTCGACCGCACCCGGTTCATAGGCTTTCGGCAATTCAGACATCGGCGCGGATGCTTGCCAGACCCACCGCCATTTGTCCAGCATCGGAAAGATGGATTAAATCCCGCGCCGGGTGATTTTTCATCAAATTTCACGGACAATCTTGCCATGCCAGCAGGTACTCATAAAATTCACGCCACGGTGTACGAAATCGGCTTGAGCGCATTTCAAAAATTCGGGCTGGCAGCCGGATTTTTCGCGCTGGTCGCCTGCGAGTCGCGTCAGGCCCAAGCCTTGCGCGAGCTCAAGGCCTCCGGCATCGAGGCCACAGACGAAGCCTTGCACCAGGCAGTCGCCAACCGCGACCACAAGACCTCCGCGCGGCTGCTTGAAAGCGGCGTGTCCGGCAATTCCCCAAAGGTCTCAGGCGCGCCCCCACTGGCGAGCGCGGTGAAAAACCGCGATGCCGACAGCATGATCATGCTGCTCAATGCGGGCGCCGACCCCAGCGCAAAAATCGGCGAACGCGGCAACATCCTCGGCATCGCCGCCGCGACGGAACAAGTTGACCAGCTCAACCTCCTGCTTGCCGCCGGTGCGGATCCAAACGGTGAAATGCCGGATGGCGAAGCGGTTATCATTTGGGCCATCCGCCACGGGCACGAAGCCATTATCGCCAGCATCCTGCGCTCTGGAACGAACCCCAACCTCAAGGATCTGCAAGGCAACCCGCTGCTGCATGTGGCGATGACCACAGGCAAACGTGCCTTGGTCGAGTCCTTGCTCGAAATTGGCGCCGATCCCACCGCTCACGATATCGCCGGCAACACGACCATCCATCATGCGATCGATCAAAAATGGCATGACATGATCCCCCGCCTCGTGACCATGGGCGCAAACCCGAACACTCACAACCGCGAGGGAACAAGCCCGCTCTCGAAGGCTCTTTCACTCGGCGATGTGAGACTTTTCAAATCACTTCTGGAAATCGGCGCCGATCCGCTGCTGGTCTGCTCGGGCACCAAAGGCCCCTCGGTCTTCGAGCTCGCGTACAATCAAAAGGACAACCGATTTTTCGAGCCATTGATCGATCATGTGCCCACGCCACCGGGTGGCTGGGATGCGTGGCTTGGCAAAACCTTCGAGCAAAACAACATCGGCAAGGCGCGTCTTTTGTTTTCCCACGGCATCATGTTTGGCGAAAATTTCAATCGCTCAAAACTCGTCGAAATCGCCGCACGTGCGGGCATGATGGATTTCGTCAAACTCTTCCTCGATTACGGCTTCCCTGCCGGTCGCGCGCTCGAAGAAGCCTGCCGTCGCGGCGATCATCAAACGGCAAGCCTGCTGCTCACGGGTGGCGCATCCGCCAATGCCACAAGAGTTCCCCATCTTACTACTCCGCTCTCAATCGCGCTGCGCGGCGGTCATGACCAACTCGCATCAATACTTCTACAACATGGCGCCGACCACGATGCCATCATGCCCGAAGGCCAACGCGCCCTCCATGTGGCGATCGCCCGCGGCTGCAACCGCACGGTGCGCACCATCATCGGACTGGGTGCCGACCCCAACACCCCCTTCACCCTTCCCGTCTCCAAAGAATTTCTGAACATCGTGCGCGAAGGCGCCATGCGCTGGATCCTGAAAAACGACAGCGGCGCAACTCCGCTCATGATGGCGATCGACTCAGGCAACATCGAAACCGCCCAGTGCCTCATCGAGGCCGGTGCCAACATGAGTGTTCGCACCCGCCGTGCCTGGTACTGGCCGCTCAGCTTTGCCGCGCGCCGCAACGATGTGCGCATGATGCGCCTGGTGCTCGGCAAGGACCCGCATCGCGAAGAACGCCATGTGGAGATACGCCTCGCGGAGCAAATTGCGCGTGTCTACGATGCAACGGGCGCGGAAATTTTTTCCACCAAGGTGTCAACCGGTCGCAGAGGTTATCGCACGCCAACCGGCGAGTTTGTGATCAGCAACAAGTATCGCTCGTGGACCTCGACGATCTATCATTCGAGCATGCCGTTTTTCCAACGGCTCAGCGGCTCCGACTTCGGTCTGCATCAAGGCAACTTGCCGGGTTATCCCGCTTCGCACGGATGCATCCGCTTGCCCGCCAAGAACGCAGCGAAGTTGTTTTCGATGACCTCCGAAGGTGACCGCGTGCGGATTGTGCCTTAGCTGCGCGGCAATGCCGCGAGCGCTCAATACGAAGGCTGCGAGCCGTGTCGCGGCACCGGCCTTGCGGGTACTTTCGCAGCTTTGGAAATCGCCTTGCCCGTCGCTTGCGCGGAGCCGCGCACGGACAATTCGTCGAGTCCTTCGGTCGCCCACTTGATCAGCGTTTTGCCACAAGCGAGCGCCGCCTCACTCCATTGCTCGAATTGTTTTTCTCCGGCAGTGATCAGAATCGAATTCATCGGCCGCGATGCGATGACATGCCAACGCGCCATCGTGTCCTTGATGTAAGGTTGACGCCGTGGCGGCACACCTGCGGATCTCCAATTGTGAATCGTCTGCACGCTCACTCCCAATGGTCCCGCCAACTCAGAGGCTGAGAGTTTATTCTCATCCATCCATTGGCGGAAGCGATTTTCCTTCAAAGCCATGCAGGAAATATGCCCCCTCGACGCGCCCGCGCCATTTTTTTTCCATGTTTTTCATTGACGCATTACCGTTACATGAATTACATTAACTCACTAGTAATACGATGGCAAAAACACTCGAAATTCGTTTATCCGATCTGAGCGATCAGGCCAAGGAGCTGATACTGGCCAAGGCCGAGGAGTGGCAAACAAGCCCGGAAGACGCCATGTCACGCCTGCTCGACGAACTCGCACTCGAATCCGAAAAACAATCCGCCGCGTGAGGCGCGGCACGCCACCAAGCAAAGACACTTTCGCCTACGACACTTTCCATCAGTTTGATGGCATCGGTAAAGATCCACCCTTCGGTTTACGGAGGGTGGATTTTTTCATGCTGGCGCAGGCGCCAAAACGCCTCCATGCGTCTCATTTGTCCGATTCGGTAAACTTTCCGGTTTTCAATTCCCCCGCCCCAGTCTTGAATCCCGCGACGCCATGAGCCACCCCACTTTTCGCATTGCCATTGGAGCCGATCACGGCGCCTTCGACCTCAAAAACGCTGTTGTTGCCCACCTCAAATCGATCGGCCACGAGGTCCACGATTTTGGCACCCACAGCAATGGCTCGGTCGACTATGCCGACTACGCCAATGTGGTGGCCCGCAATGTCGCCGACGAGACCTTCGAGTTCGGCATCCTCGCCTGCACCTCGGGCGTCGGCATGAGCATCGCCGCCAACCGTCACCGCCATGTGCGCGCGGCCAATGTCCGCTCGGTCGACGAGGCGTTGATCACCCGTCAGCACAACGACGCCAACATCCTTTGCCTCAGCGGCAAGTACACCGATGTGCCGACCGCTGTCGCCATGGTCGATGCCTTCCTCGGTGCCCGCTTCGAGGGTGGCCGCCACGACGCCCGCGTTTGCAAATCCTCCGGCAGTAGCATCGCACAAAGCGACACCGCCATCTACGATGCGATCAATGCCGAGGAAAAACGCCAGCGCAACCACATCGAGCTGATCGCTTCGGAAAACTTTGCCTCGCCTGCCGTGATGGAGGCGCAGGGCTCGATCCTCACCAACAAATACGCCGAAGGCTACCCCGGCCGGCGTTGGTATGGTGGCTGCGAGCACGTCGATGTGGTCGAGCAACTCGCGATCGACCGCGCCAAAGAGCTCTTCGGCGCCGAGCACGCGAATGTCCAACCCCACTCAGGCTCGCAAGCCAACACCGCAGTCTATTTCTCGGTGCTCAAACCCGGCGACAAGATCTTCACGATGGACCTCGCGCACGGCGGCCATCTCACGCACGGCCACAAGGCAAATTTCTCCGGCCGTTTTTACGATGTCACCCACTACGGTGTTTCGCCCGACGATGAGCGGATCAATTACGAGGAGCTCGAAAAAACCGCGCGCGCACTCAAGCCCGCGCTGATCACCGTTGGCGCCTCGGCCTACTCGCGCGAGATCGACTTCGAACGCATGGGCAAGCTTGCCCGCGAAGTCGGCGCTTACCTTTTCGTCGATATGGCGCACATCGCCGGTCTCGTCGCCGCGGGTGTGCATCCGAGCCCGGTGCCGCATGCGGATTTTGTGACATCGACCACGCACAAATCCCTGCGCGGTCCGCGCGGCGGCATCATCCTCTGCAAGGAAGAGTTCGCGAAAAAAATCGACGCGCAGGTTTTCCCCGGCGTGCAAGGTGGCCCGCTCATGCATGTGATCGCCGCCAAGGCGGTCTGCTTCGGCGAGGCGCTCAAGCCGGAATTCAAAACCTACTCGCAGCAAGTCGTGAAAAACGCGCAGGCGATCGCCGCACGCCTCACGCAACACGGCTACCGCATCGTCTCGGGCGGCACCGACAACCATGTGATGCTCGTCGACCTGCGTTCGAAAAATCTCAACGGCGCCGATGCCTCTCACGCGCTCGATGAGGCAGGCATCACGGTGAACAAAAACGGCATCCCATTCGACACCGGCAGCCCGATGAAGCCCAGCGGCATCCGCATCGGCACACCCGCCGTGACCACACGCGGCATGAAGGAAAGCGATGTCGAAAAGGTCGCCGACTTCATCCACGAAGCACTTTCCAACCACTCCGACATCCAGAAACTCCACGCTCTCCGCGACCGGGTCTTCGCATTCAACCGCGAATTCCCAATGCCTGCGTGATCTCGGCATGCGAAGAGGGCCACGCCCATCGCTTTCAGCCTTCCCACACCCATGAACCCATTTCGCGAAGACCTGGTCTCCCGCTCGACTCCGGAGCCTTGCACGGTAGTGATTTTTGGCGCCACCGGCGACCTCACGCACCGCAAGCTCATCCCCGCGCTCTACAACCTCGCCGTGGATGGTGAGTTGCCGACCGGCGTAAAAATCATCGGCTTTGCGCGCCGTGAAAAATCCGACGCGGAATTTCGCGCGGGCCTTGTCGATGTGAACCGCAAAGTCTCGCGCTCCGGGCATGACGAACAAATCTGGTCGTCATTCATCGAATCGGTGAGCTACCACCAATCGGAATTTTCCGATGCCGATGGCTACCGCCGGCTTGCCGAAAAACTTGCTGCCATCGATGCCGCACGCGGCGGTGCCGGCAACCGTTTGTTTTACATCGCCTCCGCGCCAGAGTTCTTTGATGAAATTCTCATCAACCTCAAAAATGCCGGACTCAACCGCGCCGCCAACGGCTGCTGGGCGCGGGTGATTGTCGAAAAACCCTTCGGCACCGACCTCGCCACCGCGCGACATCTCAATGAGGTTGTCAACGCAACCTTCGAGGAACGCGACACCTATCGTATCGACCATTATCTCGGCAAGGAAACTGCGCAGAACCTGATGGTACTACGCTTTGCCAACGCCATTTTCGAACCGCTCTGGAATAGCAAGCACATCAGCCATGTGCAAATCACCTGTTCGGAAAACCTCGGCATGGAAGGTGGTCGCGGCGGTTACTACGACACCGCCGGCGCACTGCGCGACATGGTGCAAAACCACCTGCTGCAACTTCTGAGCCTCGTCGCAATGGAGCCGCCGACCGATCTCAGCGCCGATGGCGTGCGCGATGAAAAGGTAAAGGTCATCCGCTCGCTGCGCCAATGGGACACGCCGGAAAAAGTTGCCGCCAATGTCATTCGCGCACAGTACACCGCAGGTCATGTCGATGGCGTGCCGGTACCGGGCTATCGCGAAGAGGATCGGGTGAATCCGGAATCCAAGACCGAGGCCTATGTCGCGGTGCGTTTGCTCATCGACACCTGGCGCTGGAGCGGCGTGCCATTCTACATCCGCATGGGCAAGCGCCTGCCGAAGAAGTCGACGGAAATTTCCATCCACTTCAAGGACGCGCCATGCGTGCTCTTCAATGCCAGCTGCGGTGGCACGCCGGGCGGCAATGTGCTCGTCATCCGCATCCAGCCCGATGAAGGCATCTCGCTGCGCATGGTTTCAAAAATCCCCGGCAACAGCCTGCGGCTCGAACCGGTGAAAATGGATTTCCACTACGCCACCAGTTTCGGCAAGGCGAGCCCCGAGGCCTACGAACGGCTTCTGCTCGATGCGATCGCCGGCGATGCGACGCTCTTTGCGCGACGCGATGAAGTCGAGGAGGCATGGCGCTTCATTGATCAGATCGAACACGCGTGGCACCAATCATCCAACCCGCCGCCGATGGCCGAGTTTGTCGCCGGCACATGGGGCCCGAAGGAAGCCGACGATCTGCTCATGCAGGACGGCAACCAGTGGCGCAGGTTGTAAAGCGCACGCTGCACCCGCTCAACCCGTGGTGCGCAGGCCGGATGAAATCGCATTCACCGAGATCAACAAATCCGGGATCATCATTTCCGCGCCCGCATCATCACCGGCCTCAAGGCGCGAGCGCCACTCGCGCAGCAAGGCAACCTGCTGCATGTGCAACACGCGCAGCGGCTCCTCACGGATGTCGAGGGTACGTGCCATGCGCGGACGACGATCGATGAAGTCACCTTGGAACAAATCCCGCACAGCGTCATGCGTGCGGCGAAACTCATCGAGAATCATGCCAAGGAAGGTGTCCCGCAGTTTGTCATCGGGCACCAGCGACGCGTAGGCGCGCATGATGTCTTCATTGGCGCTGGCCAGCGAGCTATCGATGTTGGTGATCACATAACGCAGGAAAGGGACGCCCTGTACCTGACCCGAGAGCTTGGCGAAACCCTCCGGGTTTTCCAAACGCAAGCGCTCGAGCGCCGATCCCGCACCATACCAGCCGGGAAGATAAAAGCGTGATTGGGTCCACGAAAACACCCATGGGATAGCCCGCAAATCTTCGAGCGTCGCGCGACCGGTGCGTCGCGCGGGACGCGATCCGATGCGCGCATTTTCCAAGGCATCGATCGGTGTGGCGCTGCGGTAAAAATCGATGAAGCCCGGCGCGTGCAAGAAATCCTTGTACGCATCGCGGCTCCACGAAGCGAGTTGCTCGAGCAAATCTGGATCGGCATCGACCGCAGTTTTCGCATGCCGGTGCTTGGCGGTCGCCGATGCCACCGAGGCAAGCAGCAACTCGGTGTGATAGGTCGCCGAGCCGCAGTGCGCGTATTTTTGCGCAATGGTTTCGCCCTGCTCGGTCATGCGGAAGGCACCACCAAGCGCGCCATGCGGTAATGCCTCCATGAACCAATGCGCAGGGCCCGCACCACGGCCGACCGTGCCGCCACGACCATGGAAAAACACCGGGCGCACCTCATGCTTGGCGCACACGGCTGAGAGCTCGACCTGTGCTTTGTGCAGCGCCCACTGGCTTGCAAGAATGCCGCAGTCTTTGTTGGAGTCCGAGTATCCCAGCATCATCTGGAAGTCGCCGCCACTCAGGCTGCGCATCGTGACCGGATGCGAAAGAAACTCCTCGACGATGCCGGGCGCGTGCTCGAGGTCGTCGATGGTTTCAAACAGGGGAACCACCGGCAGCGGGCATGCCAAACCATCGTCCCGCATTTCCATGAGCCCCGCTTCGCGTGCGAGCAAATAAACGGTGAGCAGATCGGCAGTGCCACGCGTCATCGAAACAATCAACGCGCCAAGCCCGGCATCGCCGCAGCGCGCGCGATGCGCGACAAGCACGCGATAACAGTCGAGCACCGCATCCGCTTCGGCACCGGCGGAAATGCCCGATGCAAGAAATGGCCGAGGTGAAAGCAACTCGGCATTGAGGAACGCGAGGCGTTTTTCCTCCGACCATTGATCGAAATTCGCCGCATCGGCGATGCCCGCCATGGCAAGCAGTTGGCCAAGCGCCTTTTGATGAAATGCGGAGTTTTGCCGCACATCAAGAATCGCCGAATGGAATCCGAACACCGCGAGCTGACGGCACAGTGGCTGGATGAAATCGCGCACCAAGGCCTCGGCACCGGCGGCATTCAGCGTTTCCTCGAGCACCGCAATGTCGGCAGCGAGGTCTTCGGGGTGACGGTAAATCGCAGCGGCATCCGAATGATCGCGAGAGACTAGTACTTTGAGCCGCATCAAATGCGCGGCGAGCCGCCACGGCTCCTCCGCATGTTGAAGCTGCAAGGCACCGACGCCGGAATCTTCATGATGCCCATCCAGCTCGGACGCAAGGCGTGCAAGCTGGTCCTCCAACGCCGGTGGCACTTGTTGAAAATAACGGCTCAGCGGCAGGTTGTGCGCGAGGCGTTCGAGCTGCCTTGCAAACAAGCGCAGCGCGTTGAAGCGCAGCGAGGCGAGCGCGTGCGAAGTCACCTCGGCCGTCACGCCCGGGTGCCCGTCGCGGTCGCCACCGATCCATGTGCCAAAGCGGATCATCGGCGGCATGTGCTCCAAATCATCGAGCGGGAAGCCCGCCTCTTCCCATGCCTCGCGAAGGTGCGTGTGCGCGCGCGAAACCGCTTCGGGAAAAACTTCGCGCAGGTAGAACATCGCGTTTTCCAATTCCTGATTGATGCTTGGGCGGGTGACATGGATCTCGCCGGTGCGCCACAGCGTTTCCAATCTCGACTCAAGCGCGCTGCGGCCGCGCTCGCGCTCCCTTTCGGTAAAGGTCGAGTTTTCACGCTCCTGCATGATGTCGTAAATCTCGCGATGGCGTTCGCGCACGGTCTCACGTTTCGCCTCGGTCGGGTGGGCGGTGAGCACCGGCTCGAGCCGCACCTGCCGCAGCACCTCAAGAATGCCTTGCGCATCAAGCCCCATGTGGCGCATCGCCGCAAGCTTGTCGGGCCAGAGGCCTTTCTCCGCAGCGGGGCCATGGGCTTTTTCGCGCCAGCGCCGGACCTGCGCCGCCACGCGTTCTTCGACGATGTTCAAAAGTTGAAACGCGATCGAGTAGGCCTGACCCAACCCGCGATCGATTCCATCGGCGGCGGTCAGCGGCTTGCCGCTCCATGGCAAGCGGCCGGCAAGGTCGCGGTGGCCGAGGCGGGCGAGCATCGCGCCGAATGACTCCATGGCAAATGCAAGCTCGGACTCCAGGAGCTGGAAACCATCATTGAGCAGGGGTTTTTCAATGTGCTTCGGATTTACGGACATGGGTAGCGGGTGAAAAGCAGTACCAATGCCGGATCTCACGCAAGCACGATTCTTTGCCAAAAAAATTCGACCTGAAGGTGGCAACCACCGATGCGGGCCAGTTCCTGCCCTGGGATGCTTGCCTAATGTCGGAATTTCTGGCCATATTTGCCAAGTTCGCAACACATGAGCGCGCCTTCCCATCCATCCATATCCGAGGCCTGCGCCGAGCTGGGCATCGAAGTGCCGGTCCACGCCATCGACCGCGAGCTGCACAAACTCCGCGCGCAGGACGAATCGCGCACCCATGCGTCCCTGATCAATCTCGTGGCCTATTCTGAAAAACACGGAGCCCTGCTGGAAAACTCTGCCATCGTCCGCAACCTGACCCGCGAGCATGCCTGCCGCGCGATCCTCGTGGAGGTCGACCCCGACCAACCCGTGCCCGGCATCCAGGCATGGGTCACTGCCCACTGCCATCTCGACCACGGCAGGCGATCGGTTTGCTGCGAGCAGATCGCCCTGCACCTCACCGGCAAGGTCACCGGCCGCTTCCGCAACACGGTCTTCGCCCATCTCGATTCCGATCTGCCACTGGTGTTCTGGTGGCAGGGCGAACTTTCCGGAATTTTTTCCGAACGCTTGGTGAGCGTGATCGACCGCCTCATCATCGACAGTTCATCGTGGGCCGACCCTGCCGAATCGTTTCGAAAAATCGATGAGGCCGCTCGCTCGAAAAGCGATCTCATCCTGCAAGATCACGCGTGGTCCCGCACCTTGCAGTTCCGCCTCGGCGTGGCCAGCATCTTCGACGATTCGACCGCGCAACGCTCCATCGCCGAGATCGATCGCGTTGAGATCACTTACCACCCCGATCACCGCAACAGCGCGCTGCAGTTGCTGGCGTGGCTTGCGGTGCAGGCCGGATGGAGCGATGCGAAACACGACGGCGGCAAGCCCGCAAAAAATTTCAGCTTTGTTTCGCCCGCAGGAATGACGATCGAAGCGCAGCTGCGCGAGGATGCTGCCGCACCACCAATTTCATTGCTGGTTTTGCGCGCAGGTGATCGCTCGGCCGTGATTTCACAAGCCGCTGGCTCGGCCCATGTCGAGCGGCGCATCGAGGCACCCGGGTATCAAGCCAGCTCGCTCTCGCCGATCGATCCGGTCAGCGCCGGCGACTTGGTCGCCATGCAGCTTTCCCGTGGCGGCAAAAATTCGCTGTTCAGCAAAATCCTGCCGCGCTTTCGCGCGATGCTCGGGTGAACTACGATGATCATCGTAGTTCGCTTAATCCATGCGAGTCGCCTTGAGCGCAAGAAACAGCGGAAATTCCTCGGCCGCCTTGTGCTCGGCCTTGCTGAAGGGCCCGCTGCCTTGTGAGCGGCGGTGGCTGTAAAGCTCCTCGCAGGCGGCGAGCGCAAGCCCGTTGCCGGCAAGCGCATTGAGCAGATCGGAAAGCGGCCGGTGATGAAAGAGCGTCTCCTCGCCCGTGCCCTTGCCCGGATGGGTGGTGATGGGAATCGCGATCGGTGTGCCGTACGAATCAAGCCGACGAAATTGGATTTTCTGATCCGCATCCCAACCCCAATGGCTTTTGCGCGGGATCCGAAAACACGGATGCATGAGAATCGCCACCGCACGACCGCCGACTTTCAAAGCGCGGCGGATGTTGGCAAACAAACCACCGATGTCCTCGACATCATGCACCGCCATCAGGCAGCAGGCTGCGTCGTAGGAACCATCGGCCCAGGCGCCGGGCTTACAGGCATCGGCCTGAATCCATGAAACCCGCGACTCATTGCGATGGCGGGATTTTGCGGCATCGATCAAACGCGGGCTGGCATCGACTCCGGTAAAACGCGCGATGCCGGCGGTAAGCAATGGCGGCGCAAGCACACCTTGGCCGCAGCAGATATCGATCACCGCTTCGCTCGCTTGCGGCGCGAGAAGTCGCAGCGCAGCGGGGAGGATCACATGCCGGTGGTAGTCCGAGCCGCTTTCGCCAACGAGCTTGTCGTACCAAGCGGCAACCGGATCCCAGCCGAGGCTTTGGTCGGAATTTTTTGCCGCAGGACGAGACCCAGCTGGGCCGCCCTTGTGTGGGGGAAATGGTTGACGCTGCGGGCGAGGCATGGCGGGTCAGGGAAATTGGCCGCGTCTCACTTTTTGCGGATGCGCCAAATTTCGCAAAGCTGGTTGCGTTCCGGGATGCGGCTGCTGAAGCGATCGGTCTGGCCGAGGTAGACCGCCTGCACCAGTTGGCTTGGACGCTTGATGCTGGAAAATTTTTGCGCAACCGCCGTGGCACGGTCCGAAGAAAGCGTGCGGTTGCTGTCGACATTGCCGGTTTCCGACGCGTAGCCGACCACCAGCATCAGGTCGCCATCGGGGATCTCCGCACCAAGGCGCGCGATGATCTCCTCATCGGCCGGAGTGAGGCCGCTTAAGCCGGTGGGAAATGTGAGCGTGTGCAGGACATTCGCGCCGAGCTTCACGCCGAAGCCGCTGTAAGCGCTGGTGAGGTCGGAGTCCGGACGATTTTCCAACTCGCGCAGGTTGCGGAACAACTCGACAGCGGCCGGCAAGAGTTCGCTTTCGGAGCTCGCAAAAAGCCGCGCTTTTGCCAGCTCGGCCTCGAGCTCTTTCACGCGGTTTTCAAAAAAGTCCTTCGCGCGCAGCGCTTCGTCGAGACGGCGTTGTAGCTCGTCGAACTCATCCGCGGAAACGCTGCCACCCTTTGCCGCAAGCTCCGCGCTCAACGCGTCGCGTTGCGACTTCAGCGCATCAAACTCACGACGCAGCCGATCAACTTCGGAGCTGGCAACCAAGGCGCGCTGCAGCTCGGCCTGAAGCCGCGAGCTTTCCGCCGCAAGGCTTTGGCGCAGCTGCTCGGAGCGCAGGAGCTCGGAATTTTTCGCGCTGATCGCCGCATCCTTTTCGCCGAGCATTGATTCGAGACTGGTCGCGAGCGCCGCCATCGTGTCGGCATCCTTCTTAAGCCGCGTGGCAATGTCCTCCGCCGACTCTGATCCGCTTTCGAGCGGACGCAGGCCCATCGACATGCGCTCGCGGTTGAGCTGGCCACGGATGGCATTCGCCTCGGCTTGCAATTGGGTGACATCCGGTGAGCCAGCCGAGCCGCTGCCGAAACCACCGCGCAGCCCCATCACGATCAACACGCCAAGCAGCGCAATGATCACGAATGCCAGCACCATCATCGGCGACATCGAGGGCTTGGTGAGGGCGGCTGCACCATCGTTGACCTCACCCCCAGCTTCGGGTTTTTCGGATGCTGATTTATCCTCGGACATGGCGGGAAGCCTGATCGCCCGACCTGCCGGCTGTCAATTCATTCGGGCACGGCGCGGGGCGCTCAATGCGGCTTGAGCAGGCGCATGAAGTCCTTCGGTTGGTCGAAGATGAAATCCGGCTTCTCGGCGGCGAGCGACTCGCGTGAATTGAATCCCCAAGTGACCGCGGCGATCGGGATGCCCGCCTTTTGCGAGGCCTTCACATCGCGAAGCTCGTCGCCGACATAAAGCATTTCTTCGGCGCGCAGCGAGAAGGTCTTGCGGATCGCCTTGAGGTGCTTGGATTTGCCGGTGAGCTTGGAGGTCGAGGAAATGAAATCGAAAATCTCGCGCAAGCCGTGACCTCGCAGGAAGAGGTCGACATTTTCCGGCGTGTTGGAAGTGAGGATGCCGAAGGACTCGACATGCACACGCAGCTCGGTGAGCACCTCCGACATGCCTTGGATGAGGTCGAGGCGGGTGATGCTGCCACGAAGGATCGAGGTGCCGCGCGCGATGAGCGATGGCACGCGGCGTTTCGGGATATCGAGATGATCGAGCAGTTGCTTGAGCGAAAGATGGCGGAGTTTCTCGACCTCGTGTTCGTCGACCTTGCGGATGCCGTAGTCGGGCGCGAGCTCGTTGAAAATTTTGCGGGTCTCGCCAAGGGTGTCGGCGATGGTGCCATCGAAATCGAAGACCAATGTTCGGAACTTCATGGTGCTGGCGGGCTTGTCCTTGGCGTGGGCTTTAGACGAGCGGGAGGTTGGGGTGGATGTCTTCTTCAAGGCTGGTGGTTTCTCCTTCAAAGTAACGCAAGAGCCCAGCGAAGGCAATCATTGCCGCGTTGTCGGTGCAGAGCGCCGGTGAGGCAGTCAAAAGCTCGATCCCCTGCTTATTGCAGGCGATTTCAAAGGCTTCGCGCAGCGCGCGGTTGAGACTCACGCCGCCGGACAACGCGATCGCGTCACGACCGGATTCGCGTGCGGCGCGCAAAGTTTTGCCGACGAGGATTTCGATCACCGCCTGTTGAAACGATGCAGCAAGGTCGGCGCGGGTGGCACTCCCCATGCCGCGCTCGAGGGTGTAGAGCACGGCGGTCTTGAGTCCCGAGAATGAGAAATCGAGATGCGGATCGTGCAGCATTGGCCGAGGGAAATCGAAGGCCGCGGGATTGCCATCGCGTGCTTCCTTTTCGATTTCAGGTCCGCCCGGATATGGCAGTCCGAGCATCTTGCCAACTTTGTCGAAAGCCTCGCCGGCCGCATCATCGCGCGTACCACCAAGCCGCGTGTAATGGCCCGCTCGCTCGACATCAAGCAGCAGCGTGTGACCTCCGGAAACAATCAAGGCCAGGTGCGGCGGCACCGAACTGCGATCAAGAAACGGCGAGAGCAGGTGACCTTCGAGGTGGTTGATTCCGAGAAAAGGGCGATCAAGCGCACAGGCAATGCCCTTCGCGACGGTGCTACCGATCAGCAACGATGATGCGAGGCCGGGCCCGGTTGTGGCAGCGAAGGCGTCGACCTCACCGACCGCAACGGATGCTTTGGCAAGGGCCGCTTCGACCAGCGCGCGCACATGCAGCGAGTGGTTGCGCGATGCGAGCTCGGGCACCACGCCGCCATGCTCGCGATGCAGCGGGATCTGCGATGAAATTTCCGATGCGAGGATTTGTGCGCAGCCACCCGCTTCGCCACGCACGATGGCGACCGCGGTTTCATCGCAGGAGGATTCGATCGCCAGAAGCAGGGCCACGCGGGGATGCTGAAGGGAAAATTTCTGGAAACCGATCAAAAACCGCGGGGCTCACGCTCTTTCATCCACCACATCGCGCACGATTTGTTCGGCATCGATGTCGTTTCGTTCGTAGGTCGAAACCGCGGCCTGCACCATCGCGACGGCGGTTTCGCGTTCGTCGTGGATCACCCGCACGCCCAGCTCGCGCAGGCGCTCGACCTCGGCATGGTACTTTGCACGACCAAAGATCAGCACATCGGGATTGCGCTCTCGCACCAGCGGCACGGCCGCGCAGGTGGCATTGACCGCCGGAAAGGTGAAGGCCACAAGGCGCGCGCGGCCGATGCCTGCAAGGTCGAGCGCCTCGACATGGGTCGCATCCGCAAACAGCACTGCCTGGCCCTGTGCCTTCAAGTGCCGCACGGTTTCGGCATTCATCTCGAGCACCAGCGTATCGACGCCGCAACGAGTGAGCGCTTCGTTGAGGGCGCGACCGACCGGGCCATAACCGCAAATGACGGCATGATCGCTGATTTTTTTGATCCAACCCGATGGTGCAGCCTGCTCCGTTGCGCTGCGGCGGACGCTCATTAGGCCTCTCGCTTCCAGCCATTTCGCGATGCGTGGCACGCTTCGCATGAGCGTCGGCACGACGGCCATGGTGACTGCGGTGCAAACGAGCAGCATTTGTTCGGTGGCGGGCTCGAGCGGACGGAAGCCACCGGCTTTACCGATCAGCACGAGTGTGAACTCACCGGTGCTCGAGAGCGCCGCTGCCGCCAAGAGCGATGGTCTGCCGGGAAGTTTCAGCACTTTCAGCACGAAAAAAACCACCGCGCCCTTGAGCGCAAGAATCAACGCGCTGCCAGCGAGGACGAGCAGCCATTGATCCGCGACCACCCGCAGGTCGATGAGCAAACCCACCGAGATGAAAAAAATCGCGAGGAACAAATCCTTGAAAGGAAGGATCTCGGCGAGAATGCGATGGCTGTAAATCGACTCACTCACCACTAGGCCCGCAGCAAAGGCGCCGAGCGCCAGCGAGAGATCGAGCGCGCCGCCGGCAAAGGCAACGCCGACGCAAAGACCGACGACCGTAAGCGTGAAAAGCTCACGGCTGCGCGTCGCCGCCACCGCGTGCAGCAGCGGCGTGATGCCAAAACGACCAAGCAATCCGGCACCCGCGAGAAAGAGCACACCTTTCAACAAGGCACCACCGAGATTGGTCGCGAGATTGCCAGTGCCATCTTGATAAAGGATCGGCAAGAGCAGGAAAAACATGATCACGAGAATGTCCTGAAAGAGCGCCATGCCGAGCGCGGCGCGCGCACCAGGGCTGTTTTGCTGGCCGGCATCCTGAAATGATTTCATCGCGACAGCGGTAGAGCTCAAGGCCATCGCGACACCGAGCACGATGCAATCGACCGCGGGAAATCCCAACGCGGCCGCGAGCCCGCCAGCCAAGAGCGAAGTGATCGCCACTTGCAATCCACCGCCGATCAACGCCGAGCGCCAAAGGTGGCGCAACTCGGTGAGCGAAAATTCGATTCCCAACGTGAACATCAGCAGGACCACGCCGATCTCCGCCAACTCACGAATCACCGGGCCACCATGATCGGCACCAATCAGCCAAGTGAGCCCGGAGTTGCCGATCAACACGCCGCACAAAAGATAACCAACCAGCAGGCTTTGACGCGCGCGAATCAGGATCAGCGAAAGCAGCACCGCGAGCACCAGCACCAGCGTCAGCAGTGCAAACAGCGGCGAGACATGGGTCGCGCCAGCGGCAAGCGGGATCCAATCAAAGTTCATTCCAATCATTGTTCTTCATCCCGATCGAAGAACAAGACGAAAGCAGAGCGGATGCCAACGCGCTTAATTTTCCGTACCGACGGCATGACGCTTACCATAGGGGCCAATGAAGTGGACCTCAAGCGCGCCGCGTTTCAGATAGGCCATGATGTCGCGTTTGCCGGCGGATGAGGCGGGCGAAACGCTGGTGATTTCACCGGCAGGCTTGCCTGCGGCGTCGAGCAATTCGGATTCCATCGAGACGCTGGCATCGACTCTCGCGTGAATGAGCCGCTTGTTGAGCTTGCCCGCGTGCTTGATGCGCGAGATCACCTCTTGGCCGATGTAGCAGCCTTTGTGATAGGAAATGTCTGATGCATCGAGACCCGCTTCGGGCGGCAGCAGGCCATCGTAAAGTTCGCGATCCCATACGGGCACGCCGTGGGCAATGCGAAAAGCTTCGAGCGCATCGCCTTCCAGCAAGGGAAACGATTCCGGAAAGTCGACTGACAAGCCGGCGGGGATCCACCAATCGGCGCCTGCAACACCGAAGCGTGCGGACTCGCGCGCGATCACGCCCGCGGGTGCCGCTCCGGGATCGGCGGTGAAATGAATGAGCGACCATTTGCCGCTGAGGTCGGCAACCTCGACATCATCGGCGATGAGGTAGCGGGTGATGCGTGCCTCGAGCGCCTCGGCATCCACGCCCGGTGCCGAAACCCACAGCGCGCCATCGGCGGATTTCATCAACCACACGCGGAACTGCAGACGGCCTTTTGCATCGGTGACGCACGATGGCAGGGCGGCATTCTCCGCATTGAGCTGACGGACGTCCTGAGTGACCTGTCCGTTGAGAAACCTGACCGCATCGGGCCCGCGGAATTCCAGCAAGGCGGGCGTGCCGCAATCGATCCTCGCGTTCACGCTCATTGCTTGCGTTGCAGTGCGAGCCCAACGAGCTGTGCCGCTTTTTCGCGGATATCGCGCATCATTTCCGGCGTCGGCGCCTGGCCATCCTGAAGCGTCATCTCCGAGCGGAGGCCCGCAAGCAGGTCGCGCATCGCGAGGTAGTTCGGCCGTTCGGAAATGCGCGGCTCGAGCCCGGCGATCGACTCGGTGTAATAATCGGCGATGTCTTCCCGCATCACCTTGCGGGCACGTTCTTCGGAAAACTGCTTGTCCACCGCGACCGTCGATACCTCAAGCGCGCGGATCCATCCGCCCATCGAAATCAGGTGTGCAAGATCGGCGTCCTTGAGCGAGACCAGCTCGGCTTCGACATCGCGCTGGGTGGCGGCGAGTTCTTTTTTGAGTTGCGCGACATCAGCTTTCTTCGCGCTATCGATCAAGCTGGCAGCGTGGCGGTTCACACGATCGCCGGCACCGAGCGCCTTGCCGTAGCGAGTGAGGTCGGCGGCAAGTGTTTCAACCTTATCGAGTTGCTCGGCCTGCACGACGAGGAAACCATTGGCGATCAGGAAGCCCAGCTCGATGGCAAGGTCGGAGCGATCAAGCGGCATGCGGTCCGGCATCGCGCGCTCGGTCTCGACCAAAGGCAGCGGCATGAGAAACTGCAGCGTGTCGAAAAGCTTCGAAATCGATGGCGCGGTGAATTCATTCACGCCCAACTCCTCGAGCATGTGCGCCTCGTCGAGCAAGTCGGCTGGAATGTCATTAACCTCGGCCGCGGGATTTTCATCCGCATGCGCTTCTTGCGCGTGAAGCGGAAGTGCAAATGCTGCCAAGATGGAAAGCGCGGGAACCAATCGGCGGATCATGCGCGAGGATGGCACGCCCACCGCAAATCCGCAACTGGCAAAAACCAAACAACAGGTCTGACACGGATAACACCCACGGCAAGGCCCCACAAAAAACACCCCTCACGCCGACGATTCGGCGTGAGGGGTTAGTTACCACCCTTGCGGGCAATGTTGATGGTTATAATTACAGGTCAGTGGCCTCAGTAAGCACCAAGACCGCCTTTGCGGCCGGCCTTGCTTTTTGGCGTCTTGACGGCTTTCACTGCCTTACCAGACTTGCTGGCGTAGCTTGCCGGTTCTTCTCGCAACATCGGATTGGTTCCGAAGTGTTCGGCGGCATCAAGCCACTGGCGCACTGCGAGACGCAGAACGGCAGATCGCGAGATAGCCATCTTGTTGGCGAGTTGATCGACACGCGCCTGAAGTTCGGCGGGCAGTCGGACGGGTATTGGATCCATAGTCTTTTTGTACATCGGTTTCTAATTGTTGCTGTTTTCCGTCGGGGCATCAAGAATTCATTCAGTATTTGGCCTATCTACTAATTCTAATGTCTCTAGATATACAATGGTCAAAATTTATATGCATGACAAGTGTATTCATTGCGTGGCTTGACAATAATTTCCATGCCGCCGCTTGAAGGCATTGGAAGGTGCTAAATCCCTGTAAAAATAAGGCTTTCGGACGATTTGTCGCGATCCGAAATAGCGGGCATTCCCAGCCTACCGCTTGTGGATATACCGCGGACGCCCCAACGGCGCTGCCGCGTTTTGCATGTCATATGCAATCACAGAGCCTCGATGGCAGCCATGATGCGTTTGGCGATTTGCTCGTAGTCGGCCTTTCCTTTGGCCGATTCCAACTCCTGCCGGGTGAGCTGGATGGGCGGACCGACGGTGACGGTGATGCGTGAGAACCGGATGCGGCCCGAGCCTCGGGGCAGGGCTTCGCGGGCGCCGCGGATGCGGACCGGCTGGATGGGCGCGCCGGACTTCACGGCGATAAGCCCGATGCCGGGGGCGGCCTCGCCGATCGAGCCGTCGAGCGTGCGCGAGCCTTCGGGAAAGACCAGCACGCGATGGCCTTCCTTGAGTTTGCGGATGATCGTTTTGAGGCTCGCCATGTCGGGCCGATCTTGGTCGACGGGGATCGCATTCCAGCGCGCGTAGAGCCATTTGCCAAATCCGCGGAAGAGCGTCTTGCGGGCGAGATAGGTCATCTCGGTTTTATACAAATTGCCGATGAGCGGCGGGTCGAGATAACTTTGGTGATTCGAAGCGACCAACACCGCACCTTCGGTGATGAGGTTTTCGGCACCGATGACGCGCATGCCGAAGAGTGTTCGAAATGATGAGCCGAAGGACATCCAGCCGAGCCAGTAGAGCCAGTTCATGTTGGGAAATGTTTGTCAGTCACTCACGCCTTGAGCCCTTGATGCCGGAGGATTTCGATGGCGGCATCCACCGCGCCATCAATCGTGAGGTTGGAGGTGTCGAGGCGGGCAGCACCGGGTGCGACAACGAGCGGCGCTGTCTGACGCGAGCTATCGGCGGCATCGCGGCTGGCGATCGAGTCGACCTCACCGGCTGCCTTGCGGCGCGCGGCGCGGATTTCCTCTGCCGCGTCGATGTAGATTTTGTATGGTGTGTCGGGAAAAACGACCGAGCCGATGTCGCGTCCTTCCATCACCACATTCGAGTGGCGGGTAAATCCGCGTTGGAGGCCGATGAGTGCCGCACGCACTTCGGGAATGGCAGAGATCGCCGAGACATTTGCGTTCACCTTTTCGCTGCGGAGCGCATCGCCGGGGTCGACACCGTCGATGGTGATGGTCGAGCTGATGCCGTCGTGACCGCATTCGATAAGGATGCGATGGAGCAGATTCGCCACCGACGCGCTGTCGTGCGGATCGATGTGTTCGCCGAGCACCTTCCATGTCACGGCGCGGTACATGGCACCGGAGTTCACCATCACGAGTCCGAGGCGTTGCGCGAGCAGGCGTGCGACGGTGCTTTTGCCGGAGGCGGCGGGGCCATCGATGGCGATGGCGAAATGATTGGAGTCGGGCGCGTTCACGAAGGGCGTGTGGTTGGCAGCATGAAATCGGCGGGCATGGTTTTTTCCCGGCGAATCGCATCGAGATGATGCGCGAATCCCGGGTAGGATGTGTTCACGCATTCGGTGTTGCGGATGATGGTTTCGCCCGAAGCGAAGAGCCCGGCGATGGCAAAGGCCATGGCGATGCGGTGATCGCCGAAGCTGTCGATCTCCGCAGCGTGCAGTGGCGAGCCGCCGGTGATTTCCATGCCATCTTCGTATTCGGTGACATTGCCACCCATCGCGCGGAGGTTGTTGACGACGGTCGCGATGCGATCGGTTTCCTTCACGCGAAGTTCGCCGGCATTGCGGATGACCGTGGTGCCATCGGCAAGCGCGGCGGCAACGGCAAGCACCGGGATCTCGTCGATGAGGTTGGGAATTTCGCTTTCGAAAATCGTCGTGCCCTTGAGTTTTGCGCCGTGGACCTCGATGTTGCCGATCGGTTCGCCGGCTGCTTGATGCGGCGTCTCGATGATGCGTGCGCCCATGCGATTGAGTGCGGTGATGATGGCGGCGCGCGTTGGGTTGAGTCCGACATTGCGCAGGGTGAGTCGGGCGCCGGGCAGTGCGGCGGCGGCAACCAGCCAGAATGCCGCGCTGGAAATGTCGCCGGGCACGGTGAAATCGCAGGCCTGAGGAACTTGGCCGCCGGTGAGCGAGATCGAGTCGCCAGCATGGATCGTGTTGACGCGGAACGAGGCGAGCATGCGCTCGGTGTGGTCGCGTGTGGTGGCGGGCTGGATGACGGTGGTGGTGCCTTTGGCAAACATGCCGGCGAGAAGCACCGCGCTTTTCACCTGCGCGCTGGCGACCGGCATTTCATATGTGATCGGGCTAAGCGTCGCCGGATGAATCCGCAGCGGCGCGCAGCCGGGTTTTTCGCCGAGCGTTTCGATGTGGGCACCCATCTGCGCGAGCGGGATGGTGATGCGTCCCATCGGGCGCGAGGAAAGCGAGGCGTCGCCAAAAAGCTCTGAAGTGAAATTTTGCCCCGCAAGCAAACCAGCAAGCAGACGCATGCCGGTGCCGGAGTTGCCGCAGTCGATCGGCTTGGCGGGGAGCTTGAGCTGCATCGATTGGCCATGGATGCGCAAGTGCGTCGGGCCATAGCCGGCGAGCTCTTCGATCACCTCATATTCGGCACCGAGTGCCTTCATCGCATTGAGCGTGTTGAGGCAATCCTCGCTGGGAAGGAAATTGTGGATGGTGCAAGTGCCGTTGGAAAGGCCGCCAAGGATTGCGGCGCGGTGTGACATGCTCTTGTCGCCTGGCACGCTGAACTCCGCGTGGATTTTTGAAATGGATGTGACTCGGAACTCGGACATGGATCGGGTGGCAGGCTTTCTAACAGATTTGCGCGGCGTGCAACAACGGTGTGATGTCAGCCGGCTTGGAGTGGAAATTTTTTCTCCGCGTGCATCGCTTGCAGAGTGTCGCGCGGTTGTTTGGCTTCGGCGAGCCATTGAAGGGTGGCTTGCTGGTCGCCGTTTTCCAGCAGCTTGAGGATCGTGTTGAGATCGGCGATGGTTTCGCGCAGCGGCGCAAGCAGTGCGGCGCGGTTTTCGGTGACGATCTCGGCCCACATGTCGGGATTGCCGGATGCGACGCGGGTAGTATCGCGCAGCCCGCCACCGCCGAAGCGACCATCGGCAGGATTTTTGAGACAAACACGCGCGGCACTCGCCGCAATGAGGTGGGGCAAATGGCTGATACGTGCGACCAAGGCATCGTGCGCGGTCGGGCTCATCCATGCGGTGTGGCAACCGATCGACTGCCAGAATGCTTCGAGCGCCATCGCGCGCGGGCCGGCTGTTTCGCCTTCGTGCGTGAGCAGGCAGGCGGCGCCTTCAAAGAGCGTGGCGCTGGTGGCCGAGAGTCCGTTGCGCTCGGATCCCGCCATCGGGTGACTGCCGATAAAATCGATGCCCTTCGCCGCAAGCAGCGGCTCAAGCTCGCGATGGGGGGCTTGCTTCACGCTGCCGACATCGGTGACGAGGCAGGTGACGGGCAAGCCGGCCTCGATCGCGGCTGCGACGAGTGCGGGCATTGCGCCGACCGGCACGCACAGCACCACCAGATCGGCGCCTTCGACAGCGAACTTGAGATCATCGGTGGCGCCATCGATGCCGAGGGCGCGCGCATCGGCGGCCGTTTGCGCCTTGCGCGCCCAAAGCCTCACGCGCGGGGCCTGCGCTTGCGCGGCAAGTGCCAGCGCGAGCGATCCGCCGAGCAGCCCGCTGCCAAGAATGCTGATATTCGGAAAGTCGGCGTTCATTCGAAAAAAAACCGGGTCCTGTGTGTTGGACCCGGTTGGTTGAAGGTGAAAAAATCGACCGGGGGGAACTAGGCGATCAGGGAACGCGGAAATACTTTTTCTCCGCCGCGGGATAGGTCGGGTCTTGCACGAGTGTGCCGCTTGGGATGTCGCGCACATCGACCACCTTGTTGTTATAGGGGCTGAAGACGAAGCCTTCCTTGCCCGGCACTTTGCTGGCGTAGGAATACTCGGGTTTCTTCACCGTGGCCGCGGGCTTTTGAGCGGGGCTGGTCGTCGTCGAGGCGGAAGAAGCGGCAGGCTTGTCAGTCGGTTTGATCGAGCTCTCGGTCGTGTCGGTGCCTGTGGTGCTGGTGCCATCTGCCGATGTGGTTTCAGTAGCAGCTTGCTTCTTCTGATTTTCCTTGAGCTTTTGCTCTTCGGCTTTCAGCTCCGCCTCAGTCTTGGCCGGAGCAGCGGGCGCAGTGGCGTTGGGCGAGGACTTTTTGGTTTTCTTGCGATTGGCTCCCTCGTCGTAGGGATAGCAGGACGCGAGCAGGGCGCAGAGCGCGACGCTGATGACCGATGCGATTCGTGTGTTCATGGCGGTTCGATGGATGGAATGGACTACGCCGGATCCGGCATATTTCACGCGGCCGACTGGTGGGCATGATGCTACGGATCGGCGTGGCGTCAAGCAAGGTCCTTGCCGCAATGCGGGGAATCTGTCGAAAATTTCCCGATGCTCTGACTTGCGCCCGGGCCCAGAAAGCGGTTCAAAGCGCGGTAGCCATGCCGGATGCCACGATTCAAACACGCGGGAAAGTGCTCGAGACACGGGGCGCGGTGCTCTACCGGGTCGAGCTGCCGAATGGCAAAGTGATCCTTGCGCACCTGTCGAAGGAGCTCGCCGATGCCGCCGCGACATTTGCGGTGGGCGACGAGTTGCTGCTCGAGCTCACGCCGTTTGACTTCGATCAGGCAAGGATCCTAGCGGGCGGCGGCGCTTGAGCGGATCATTCAAAATCGAACGAGCGCGGCCGTTTCGGCTGGAGCCGGAAGCGACCGCCTCTGGCCTCGCGAAGGGGGTCGAAGACCGAATCCATGCCGACCTCCTTGATCTCACACACATGCGCCATCAGTTCGCCGAGGCGACCTTTGGGGAATCCGCGTTCCTTGAACCATGCGAGGTATTCGACGGGAAGATCCATGAGTGGCACGCCTGATGGCGGGTGGGCTTTGATGCCGAATTTTCCGAAGGGCATGTGGGCCTGCGAAATTTCCACGAGCAAATTGCGGAAATCATCGCGATCGATTTCGGTGATCTGACGCATGTGCGACGAGCATGGCAGATGCTGGCTACCTTGTGAAGGATGGCGTGGAGGCTTTGAATTAGGGCATTTTGTTTGGTCTTCCTGATGTTTTGCTTTGACGAAGCACTCAGCGCTTCGTATCGAATTTCATTCGCCGATGATGAAGTGCCCGAGATGTGTCCAGAGCATTCACCGCGCGGCGGAGTTGTGCCCGCATTGTGGATTTTCGATTGCGGATGCGGACTTCGCTTATGGTGGTGACGAGGTGAGCCTGCGCTCGTTGGCGGACGGGGCTGGCATCTTCGGGCATGGCCAACGCGAGCGTGTTGAGGCAGCGATAGAGCGGGTGTCGCGGCGCTTCCCGCAGTTGTTTGTCGCGGTGTACACCGGCTCGCTCGGCGAGGTGGCAAACAGCCGTCAATTTGGTTTTTGGTTGTTGAATCGCGCGGCCTTCGAGGATGTGCCGGCGGAAAAGCCGAACGAGGCTGGCATTCTGATCACCATCGATCCCGAGTCGAAAGCGGCGGGTATGGTGTTTGGTTATGCGCTCGATGGCTTTCTCTACGAATCTGACACTTTTGAATGCCTTTCGCGCGCGCATGGTCACTGGCTTGAAGGGCGCTACACCGAGGGGCTCGTCAAATTGCTGGCGCACCTCGAAGGGATTTTGATCAAGCGAAGCCGCCAGGCACGGCGCGACCCCGGGCATTTCCGCCGCAAGCTCATGCCGCCGGTGCTGAGCCGCGATGGCTTGAAGCGGATGCGCGACGGCCATGTGCCCGCGAAGGAGGAAAAGCTTAGCAGCCACATCGAATCATGAAACGGGCATGGGTCATCTTTCTGGCGCTGGCAACCGTGCTGCCTGTGGCCGATGCGCGCGAGGAGCGCAAGCCCAAGCGCGAGAGCTCCGCGGTCGCGAGCAAAAGCAAAAAGCAAGCGACGAAAAATTCACGCAAGTCGAAGGCCAAGGAGGAAACGATCACCGAGCCAAAAGCTCCGCTCGAGCCCGCCGCCGATCCGCTGCTCGATGCCAAGGCCGCATATGTCGACAAGCGCCCGGAAACTTTTCTCGTCGACCCGCAGTTGTTGTTGGGCGTCGGCGAGCGCGAGGAACGGCTGACCTTTCTGAACTACCACGCCGGCGATTCGGCGGTCGACCTCTATGTCTATCTCTACCGCGCGGATCAGGAGATTCCGAAAGATTGGCACGACGAAAATTGGGTCGACAAAATTTTCGGCGGCGGACGACCGGCGGCGGTGGTCTTTTATCATGTCGGAAAACCACAGGCATCGACGATGCGCGTAACGCGTCAGCTGTCCGAAAAAGTTTCGATGCCTGAGCGCCAGCGCGCGATGGAAAATGCGGTGATGCAGGCACTCAAGAAGTCCGACCGCGCGGGCCAGTTCGAGGCGTTTCTCGTGCAGATGTCGATCCGCATCTACATGATGGAACGCGTGATGGGCGGCGAAAAAAAGGATGAAGCTGCGACGCCGGCCCCCAGCAAGAAGACCGAGGAAAAATCCGCGCCGAAGGGCATCGAAAAATTTCGTCCGCTCATCGACATGGTGGCGCCGTATGTTGTGCCCGGAGTTTCGGTGATGGTCGCGGTCGTGCTGCTGTGGGTGTTGAGCGCGGTGTTGCGGCGCCATGCGCGCTATCGCTTTCCCGAGTTTGAGGTCGAGCCGCGATTGGGCGGCCCGCATGCGGCGGGTGTGGGTGCGGTGATTTCATTTGGCCGCGCAGCCCCCTCCCCCGCATTCCAGCGCGAACAAATGCCGGAGTACCTGCGACGGGCCTGACCCGCGAGTGAGAGAACCACTTCTTCACTGTGGTGCGGGTGTCCCGCCCGCCGCCTGTTCTTCAACTCTTTGGCTGTTATGGAAATCGGCGCCGCGAGCCGCGTCGCCCTACCTTCGTTAACCGAGGTTCGGCTCCCAGCCTGCGCGATAGTTTCGCTTCATGAGCGCACGCGCTTCGGGCACGCCGCGAGCTTCCATGCCGGCGGAGTCCCAATCGATCTTGCGGCGCATGCGCACGGCGAGATTGCCGGCGAGAATGATCTCGGTGAGCGGCCCTGCGTGATCGATGAAGTTTGATACTGGCTTTTCACCTTCGCCGCGGATCGCACGGCACAGTTCTTGCGTCGGGCCACCGGCGATGCGCTCGTAGGATTTCTTGATCGTGCGCGACTTTGCCTTGAGTTTGTCGTCGAACAACATCGGCGCACCGCGGCCGTACATGTCGGCGATGTAAATGACCCCCTCGGTGCCGACATACACCTGACCGCAGTCTTCGTTGAGCTTGAGGTCGGCGGGAATGCCGGGCGGACGAACGAATGCCGGATCTTTGTTCGGATCGGCGATGCCGTCCTGCCAATGGATTTTCAGTGCGGCGCGATCACCCTTCGCGGGGAACTGATAAAGCACCTTCAAGCGCAGTGGCGCGATGGTTTCATCCGCTTCGGAAAGTTCGACCGGCTCGACCACAAAATCGCCGCGCAGGTCGAGCGCCCAGAATGCGCCGTTGAACGCGTGGCAACCGATGTCGCCCAGCGCGCCACAGCCGTAGTCCCAAAAGCCGCGCCAACCGAAGGGGTGGATCTTGGAATTGTAGGCACGCTCGGTGGCGACCGATCCTTGCCACAGGTCCCAACGCAGGTGCGAGGGCACCGGCTCGGCGGAAAATTGCAGACCTGGCCCCTGCGCCCAAAGGCCCGCGGGACGATTGGTCCAGTAGTGAACATCGGTGACCTCACCGATCAAGCCGCTCTCAATCCATTCGCGCAACAAGCGCGTGCCGGTGAAGGTCGCGCCCTGGTTGCCCATCACCGTGAGCACGCCTTTTTGTTTCGCAAAATTGCTTAACGCGCGTGTTTCCCACAGCGAATTGCAAAGAGGCTTTTGCAGCATGATCGGCTTGCCGCGACGGATCGCTTCGAGCGCGATCGGAAAGTGCATGTGGTCGGGCGTCGAGACGGTGACGACATCGATCTTGTCGGCCACCTCGGCAAACATTTCGCGGTAGTCCTGGAAAAACTTCGCTTCGGGAAATCGCGAGCGAGCTTCGCCGGCGTAATTCGCATCGACATCGCAGAGGAAAGCAATGCGGTTGCCACCGGCGATTTCGGTGATGTCACTCAGGCCCTTGCCATTGCAACCGATGGCGGCGACTTGAAGTTCGGCGGGTTTTTTCTGCTGACCAAAAAGCAGGTTGGGCGCGAGAGCTGCACCGGCGAGAGTGGCGCCGGACTTGATGAAACTGCGTCGTGAGGAACGGTTCATGAAGCTGTGATCGGACACGTGGGACTTACGCATAGCTGCGGATCGATGCCTGCACGGTTTCGTAGACGAGGGCTTCCTTGTGAAGCACCGGAGCATTGCCCGCGCCTTTGAATTCCCATGCGGCGACATGCGAGAAACTTTCGTCGTGGCGCTTGGCCTCACCGGCTTGGGTCTTGCCCGATTGCACTTCGCTATCGGCATCGGTGAACTGGTGCTCAACGCGGAAGTGACCGCCGCACGATTCTTCGCGCTCGCGGGCATCGTAGCACATCATTTCGCCAAACTCGATGAAGTCCGCCACACGGCCGGCCTTTTCGAGCTCCATGTTGACCGAATCGCCCGAGCCGGGGATCAGCACGCCTTGTCCGGGTGTCCAGAATTCCTCGCGGATTTCGGCGATGCGTTTGATCGCGCCATCGAGCCCTGCACGCGAACGGGCCATGCCGCACTCGTCCCACATGATCTTGCCGAGCTCGCGATGGAACGAATCGACAGTGCGCTTGCCTTGAATCGAAAGCATGCGGCTGAGGCGCTCGCGGGTTTCAGCTTCAGTTTGTTTGAACTCCGGCAGATCGGTATTCACCGAGCCGGGCTTTTGGCCGACGAGGTAGTTGGCGATGGTCGTGGGGATCACGAAGTAGCCGTCGGCAAGGCCTTGCATGAGCGCGGAGGCACCGAGGCGGTTGGCGCCGTGGTCGGAGAAATTTGCTTCGCCCAGCACATGCAGACCGGGAATGTTCGACATCAAATTGTAATCCACCCAAAGCCCGCCCATCGTGTAGTGAACGGCCGGATAAATCATCATCGGCAACTTGTACGGATCTTCGCCAGCGATCTTTTCGTACATCTGGAAAAGGTTGCCGTAACGCGCGCGAATCGTCGGCTCGCCAAAGCGCTGGATCGCATCGCGGAAATCAAGGTAAACGCCGAGGCCGGTCGATGAAACACCGCGATCTTCGTCGCAGGCTTCCTTCGCCGCACGCGAGGAAATGTCGCGCGGTGAGAGGTTGCCGAAGGACGGATACTTGCGTTCGAGGAAATAATCACGGTCGCCTTCCGCGACATCGTTCGGGCTCATTTGTTTCGCGCGAAGTTTGGCAGCGACCTCGGGCGACTTCGGCACCCAGATGCGGCCGTCGTTGCGCAACGATTCGGACATGAGCGTGAGCTTCGATTGATAATCGCCGCTCACCGGAATGCAGGTCGGGTGAATCTGCGTGAAGCAGGGGTTGGCAAACAAGGCACCGCGGCGGGTGGCACGCCATGTGGCAGTGACATTGCAACCCATCGCGTTGGTCGAAAGGAAAAAGACATTGCCGTAGCCGCCAGTCGCAAGGATCACCGCGTCGGCGGCATGACTGCTGATTTCGCCGGTCTTGAGATCACGCACAACGATGCCCTTGGCATGACCGCCGACGAGCACAAGATCGAGCATCTCGGTACGCGGGTACATTTTGACGCCACCCTTTTTGATTTCCTTTTCGAGAGCCTGATAGCATCCGATGAGCAATTGCTGACCGGTCTGGCCGCGGGCGTAAAAGGTGCGCGAAACTTGAGCGCCGCCGAAAGAGCGGTTGTCGAGCAGACCGCCGTATTCACGCGCAAAGGGCACGCCCTGCGCTACGCATTGATCGATGATCGAGTTCGACACTTCGGCAAGGCGATAGACATTCGCCTCGCGCGAGCGGAAGTCACCACCCTTGATGGTGTCGTAAAACAAACGGCGCACCGAGTCGCCATCGTTGCGATAGTTTTTCGCGGCATTGATGCCACCCTGCGCAGCGATCGAGTGCGCGCGGCGCGGGCTGTCCTGATAGCAAAAGCATTTCACCTGATAGCCCAGCTCGGCGAGCGATGCGGCGGCCGCTCCACCGGCAAGGCCGGAGCCGACGACGATCACGGAAAACTTCCGCTTGTTCGCCGGGTTGATGAGCTTGGAGTCCATCTTGTGCTTGGACCACTTTTGTTCAAGCGGGCCGGATGGGATCTTGCTGTCGAGGATGATGGACATGGGAAATGTGGTTGGAGTTGACCGCCGCGATGGGCATTCAGAATTTCAAAAATCCGAGAAGAACCGAGATCGGGATCGAAAGGAAACCGAGCCAAATGACGAGGCTAAAGGCGCCGGAAAATTGGCGGATGGCACCATCGTTTTTCTTGGTTCGCAAACCAAGTGTCTGGAAGATCGAGGCCACTCCGTGATGCAGGTGCGAGCACAACAGCGTGATCGCAAGAATGTAAAATGCGGAAACGGGAATGCTTTTGAAGCCCACAATCACCATGCCGTAGGGGTCGTCCTTGCCGAGTGATGCAAGCTGGCAATCAACACGCACGGTGAAGTGCAGCAGGTGGAAAATCACAAAGGCGAGAATCGTGAGACCCGACCAGATCATCATGCGCGATGACTTGGTGGCTTGGATGGTCGCCTTGCATTCATAGGGTTGGCGAGCGGCGCGATTTTGACGCGTCAGCGCGATGGTGCCGGCGACATGCAGCGTCACTGCCACAAGCAATCCGATGCGAGCGATCCAGATGCCGGCGCCGTGTAGCATCGAATGAAGAAACGCGGCGTATTCGTTGAAGGCTTCGCGGCCGGCGTAGATCAGCAGGTTGCCGGCAAGGTGCCCTGCAAGAAACAGGCAGAGCAAGATACCCGTCACGGCGACCACGATTTTTTTCCCGATGGAGGAGGACCAGTAGGTATCGAAGCAGCGAGTGATGGCGTTCATGATGAAAGGATGGCCCGAAAGGTTGCGTGGGCGCGCGTTGATAAACCCAGCCGAGGGGCTTTTCAAGCCGAGAGTCCACTACTTCGGGGCCGGATGAGGCGGGTACGGGAAATTTACTCGACACGCCAAAGGTCGAGTGTGTCGCTGAGTTTGCAGGCTTGCGGGCCTTCGATGATGCGGCCGCGGCTGAGTTGGCCCTTGTGCCACTCGACCCATTGGGCGCGGCCCGGATCCATAAAGGTGCCGGTGTTGATGATGAGTTTGCCGCGATGTTGCCAACAGCCGCGTTGATGGAAGTGACCCATTACGAGGACCTCGGCATTTGGAAAATAGCGTTCGAGAAATGTGGCTCCGTGGCGGCCTTGATGCATCCAGCTTTCGAGCATGAAAAGGGCGCGGGTTGGCGGAAACGCGGCGTCCCATGCGCGATGGATGAAATGCCGGCCGGAAGGGTGCTCGACCGAGCAGAGTTCGCGAGCGATCAGGCGGGCGAGTTCGTGGCGTTGCGTTGGATCGTGCGCCGCATCGGGAAATTGCCGCCACATCTCGAGGATTTTTTCACGGTTGCCGAGAATCTCGCGTTTCCATGGTGAACCGTCGAAGAGCAGGCTGTCGCCATGGCTGATGACGATGCGGCCATTTGCCAATTCGATCCAGCCCTTGCCCGGCCACGACGGGTCGTGATTGCCCGGCAGAAAAATCGCATCGGCCGCCTCCTCGGCGCAGAGCCATTGGAGCTCATCGAGCATTTCGCGCGCTCGCTGGCGAAATGGCGCGGCGAGTTCCTGCCAGGTGTCGCCATTGAAGATCACCGTGCCGGCACCGGCGATCAGCGGGCGTAGCGCGGAGACTTGCTTGATCCGCGAAATTTTGTGACCGAGGTGGAGATCGGATAGAATGCGAACGGGCTCGTTCATGATGGCGGGTTTCCGCGCTGTCGCACCGCCTCGAACAGGCAAACGCCGGTGGCCACCGAGACATTGAGGCATTCGACTTTGCCGGCCATCGGGATCGACGCGAGGAAATCACAATTTTCCTCGGTGAGTCGGCGCATGCCTTTTTCTTCGGCACCCATCACCAGCGCGAGCGGACCTTTGAGATCGAGTTCGTAGATCGATTTTGATTTCGCATGATCCGAAGTGCCGACGAGCCAGAGTCCGGCGGCTTTGAGTTTCTCCATCGTACGGGCGAGGTTGGTGACTTGCGCGAAAGGCACATGATCGGCGGCGCCGACCGAGATGCGGCGCACGGTCTCGGTGATGCCGACCGCTTTGTCTTTGGGCGCGACCACCGCATGCACACCGGCGGCATCGGCCGTGCGAAGGATTGCGCCGAGGTTGTGTGGGTCTTGCACGCAGTCGAGGATCAGCAGGAATGGCACCTCGTGTTCGGCAATCAGTGCCATCAGCTCGTCCTCATCAAGAGCGGGCATGGTCTTCTCGGGCTTTTCCGCATCGCGGACATGACGGTTCTCGCGCGCCTGTTTGCC
>JBIKIR010000007.1:0-63430 GCA_044361475.1 Luteolibacter sp.
GTCAAAACCACCCCAAATAACCAAAACCAACCCAAGCGTCGGGTGTCATGAATCCTGGCGCAACGACTTCACCCCTCCGGTGTCATTTATCATTGGCGCAATACGCGGTCGCCGGTTTTTATCAACTTGCTGGCCCGCACACTCACGCTAGATTGGCCCACGAACATGCCAAACCTCGCCAACCTTCTACAGATGCTACTCTTAATCGGAGTCGTGATCGCCGTCTTCAATGTGATCATCTTTGTCCATGAACTCGGCCACTACCTTGCAGCCAAGTGGCGCGGTTTGAAAATCGAGCGATTCCAAATCTGGTTCGGCAGGCCGATTTGGAAAAAGGAAATTGATGGCGTGCAGTTTGGTCTCGGTTGGATCCCGGCCGGTGGTTTCGTCGCGCTGCCGCAAATGGCGCCGATGGATTCGATCGAAGGCGGCGACAGCGAGCGCGCCCCACTGCCCCCGGTGACGCCACTCGACAAGATCATCGTCGCATTCGCCGGCCCGCTTTTCTCCATGCTGCTGGCACTGGTAGCGGCGATCGCCGTTTGGCAGATCGGCAAGCCGGCGGATTTCATCCCCTCACAAGAAGTCGGATATCTCGTGCCCGGTAGCCCGGCGGAAAAAGCGGGGCTCAAAATCGGCGACAAAATCACCGCGATCAATGGCGAGGAAGTCAACGGCTTCGCAGGATCGCTCAACTCGATCAGCGAGCGCATCATCCTCAGCCGCGGCAAGCAGATCACCTTCACCGTCGAGCGCCCGGGCGAGGCCAAACCGCTCGAACTCAGTTCGGGCTTTGAAACCGAAAAAAGCCACTGGTACCAACGCCGCGGGCTGCGTCAGGTCGGCATCGATCCGGCCGGCCCGGCGATCGTTGGCGACATCAGCCCACACAGCCCCGCCGCCGATGCCGGACTTGTGAAAGGCGAGCGCGTAATCCGGATCGATGGCAACAAAGTGCATGGCCTCATGCATTTCTCACAACACATTCGCGACAAAAATTGGCAGACCGTGAGGATTGCTGTGCAAGGCGCCGATGGTCAGGTTCGCGAGCTCGACATCACGCCCGAGCGGCCCCTTCAACCGGCAGGCATGGATCCCAAGATCGGCATCATCTGGGACTCGCGCGCCGACATCGACAGCCGCCTTATCAATCCCAGCCCGCTGCGCCAGGTGCGCGACAGCCTGCACATGATGTGGGTCACGATCACCAGCGTCATCGCGCCGGATTCGAACATCGGCGTCGATCACCTGAGCGGACCGGTGGGCATCGCCAAGATGCAGTACCAACTGCTTCAAACGGAGGACGGATGGCGGCGCATTCTCGCCTTCATGGTGCTCTTCAATGTGAACCTTGCCGTGCTCAACATGCTGCCATTTCCGGTGCTCGATGGTGGCCACATCACACTCGCATTCTTTGAGAAAATTTTCGGTCGTCCGATCAAAGCGCGACCACTCGAAATTTTGCAGTCGGTTTGCGCGATGCTGCTCATTGGCTTGATGATCTACATCACCAGCAAGGACATCGGCGACGGCATCGGCCGCAAGTCGGGCAAGGGCAAGAACCAGGAAATCATTTTCCCTGCCGACTGAGCCATGCCGATCGTGCTTGCATCATCATCGCCGCGCCGCAAGGAACTGCTCGGCCGCGCGGGCATCGAATTCGAGGTCGTCCCCTCACCTGCCGAAGAAGTGCACGACGCGTCGATGTCGCCAGCTGCGCTCTGCGAACTCAATGCCACACTCAAAGCCGAAGCGGTTGCCGTCATGCGCCCTGACGCAATCGTGATTGGCTCCGACACGCTGGTGTTCATCGGCAGCGAGCCACTCGGCAAGCCCGCCGACCACGCCGCAGCACGCACGATGCTGGCCCGTCTTGGCGGCCGCACCCATCAGGTGCGCACGGGTGTGTGCGTGATTTTTCCCGGCGGCACACGCAAGGTGTTTCACGAGACCACCGATGTCACTTTCCTACCGCTCGATGCCGTCGCGATCGATGACTACCTTTCAAAGGTCAACCCGCTCGACAAGGCCGGCGCCTATGGCATCCAGGAGCAGGGTGAGCTGATCATCGAACGCATCGACGGGAGCTTTGAAAATGTGATGGGCCTGCCGGTCGAGCAATTGCTCGCGGTTTTGGCCATCGACGGATAAGCAGGTCGCCCCACCGCCCACATCCGCAGCGAATCCGATTGCGAAGCGCGCGCGCATCGGCGATGAATGGCTCGTGAAATTGCCGCGCAGGTACCCGATCATTTTCAATTCCAAGGCGCGCAGCCAAAAGGGCGGACGGGTGCTGCGCTTCATCATGAAGCATGCGAATCGCTTTGCACTCTACGCCACCAACAGTGCCGAGGAAGCTCGCGAACTTGCGGCGCGCTTTGCCGCCGATGGCGAGCCGGTGGTGGTCGCGGCCGGCGGCGATGGCACGCTCAACGAAGTCGTGCGCGGGCTTGCCGGATCACAGACCGTGCTCGGCGTCCTGCCTGCTGGGACGATGAATGTGTTCGCGCGCGAGATGGGCATTCCATTTGCCTCGCTCGAGCGCGCGTTTGCGGTCATCGAGAATGGCTTCACGCGCGATGTGGATTTGTTTGAAGCCAATGGCATTCCATTCGTGCAAATGGCGGGCGTTGGCTTTGACGCGATGGTGATCGAGGAAACCACCTGGGAGTCAAAAAAAATGCTCGGCCCCCTCGCCTATCTTTTGGCAGCGGTGCGTGTGCTCGGCGAGAAACCGCCGCAGATGCGCGTCACGCTCGCCGATGGTCGCGTCGCGGAAGGCGTGGCGGTGCTGGCGGGCAATGGCTCGCTCTATGGCGGACCCTTTCCATTTTTCCGCAAGGCCGACAACCATGACTCAAAGCTCGATGTGCTGGTTTACAAGGAGGCCGGCTATCGGCTGGTGCTCGATTCCTTGCGCGGGCTCGCGCTTGGCGGCATCGACCTGATGGATTCGGTGGAATATTTCCAAACCGAGTCATTCACCGTCGAGGCTGATCGCGAGGTACCCGTCGAAGTCGATGGCGAACTTGCCGGACGCTTCTCGAAAATACATTTTGTGGAAACCGCAAACCACCTTCGTGTGCTCGCGCCGGAAAACCAAGCGGGCAACCGCCTGGCGGAAAACCTCAAGGCATGGCTCACATGGCCACGCCGCCAGCCGGAACTCGCAAGTAGCCGCAGCGCATGAAGATGAAAATTCCCGCGCTATGGTGCAAGCGTGCCGGCATTGCTTTGTTGGCAATGCTCGCCATGGCTGTCCTCGCGATCGCATCGACAAACATTGCGGCAAGTTGGGCCGCGCGGGGCAGAACCTTCGACAGCGTCAATGCCACGCCATCATCGGAGGTCGGGCTCGTCTTCGGAACCAGCGATCGCACGAAAGGCCGCGAAAACCTTTATTTCAAGCATCGCGTCGAGGCCGCCGCCGCACTTTGGAAAGCGGGAAAAATTCGCACGCTCATCGTATCCGGCGACAACCGCGCGCACGATTACAACGAACCGGAAAAGATGAAACGGGCACTCGTGCGGCTCGGAGTCCCCGCCCAACACATCATCTGCGACTACGCGGGCCTGCGCACACTCGACTCAGTCGTGCGCGCCAAAAAAATCTTCGGGCTCAACTCGATCCTCTTCATCAGCCAACGCTTTCAAAACCAACGCGCGATCTACATCGCCAAAGCCCACGGCCTCGATGCGATCGCTCACAACGCCCGCGATGTCGGCCCGCGCAATGGATTCAAAACCCGCCTCCGCGAAATAGGCGCGCGCGTCAAGATGTGGCTCGATGTCAACATCCTCGACACCAAACCCAAGCACCTCGGCGAAAAGATTTCATTGCCGCAGTAGGGCAATCTCAAATCCACTCAACAAAGATATTCGCGATCCTACTTACATGAACAAAAAGTCACACAGTCTCTATTGACCCTAAGTGACAACAGCACAGGTTAGAACTTAATCAGGCAATTTACATCATGTTCCATAGATTACCTATCCAAGCCTTGGCAATTGTATTGACCCTCGCATTAGCCGCATTTTACACGAGCGGCAATATCGAGGCTGGCACACTTGTTCGCATGGAAAGCAATCTGGGGGAATTTGACATCGAGCTTTTCGACTCCGACACGCCCGCGACAACCGCCAACTTTCTGTCTTATGTCGACAGCGGTCGCTACAACAATACCATTATCCATCGCAGCATTCCGGATTTCGTGCTGCAAGCCGGTGGTTTTGTATTGGCAGATCGGACGTTGGAGAACATCCAAACAGATCCGCCGGTCATCAATGAACCCGGCATATCCAATCTGCGCGGATCCATCGCGATGGCCAAAGTCGGCAATGACCCTAACAGCGCCACAAGCCAATGGTTCATCAATCTCGAAGACAATTCAGCCAACCTTGATAATCAAAATGAGGGTTTCACAGTTTTTGGCAAATTGCTTGGAAACGGCATGCATGTTGCCGAATCCATGGAATCGGTTCCCGTTTACAACGCCAGCAATTTGGATTCCGCTTTCAGTGATTTGCCTCTTTTGTCGGCCAACGCCACGACCGCCGATCTTCTTGTTTTCAAAAAAGTCACCAAACTGTCCGCAGGATCGGTTTCATTAACTTACGATTTCGCAGAGAGTGATCACGGTTTCAATGCCGGTTTTGCTGATTTGCCTAAAGATTATGTACCCGAGCAGTACGATCTTTTTAGCGGCCGCCAAGCACTCTCGGCAAACCTCGGTAGTGGTCAGGCGCTGTTTATTTCGGGCACCAACCGCAGTGACGATCTTTGGATGTATTGGAAAAAGAAAGTCACAGGACTGGTACCCAATTCTCTTTATGATGTCTCAATGGATATCGAGCTCGCCTCCAAATATTCAGAGGGGCTTGTGGGTGTCGGTGGCGCACCCGGCGAAGGTGTAACCGTCAAGCTTGGCGCGACATCGATAGAGCCGCTGGCAATTGTCGATAAGGATGGTTGGCTGAGAATGAACATCGACAAGGGAAATCAAAGCAACGGAGGAGCAAATCTTGCAGCAGTGGGAGATGTGGCCAAGCCAGAAGATGGCACGAATAACTATGCTTTGCTGCATCGAAGCAACCGTTTGGCCAATGTTACCGCTAAAGCGGACGCGAGTGGCTCTCTATGGTTGGCTGTCGGTACCGATTCTGGGTTTGAGGGTAAAACTGAATTGTACTACACAAAACTTGGGGCGGTATTGGTTCCTCTGCGCAAGGAACAGACCATCAATTTTGAGGCGATCCCGAAGAAAAAATTCAAAGACGCAGCATTCAATCTCAAAGCCGCCGCGAATTCGGGTCGCCCGATCACTTTTACAAGCAGCAATTCGACTGTCGCCACGATCTCAGGAAAAAGAGTCACCATACGCGCGGCGGGTGAGGCGACCATCACCGCCACAGAGCCCGGAAATAGCGAATGGATGCCTGTGGTCGCCACCCGCAAACTAGAAGTTCAAAAAGCGAATCAAACTGTGAAATTCAATCCTCCAACGAGGTGGAAATTCAATTTCGGTCGAAAAGTGAAATTGACGGCAAGCGCCACAGGGGGAACCCAAGGTTTCACTTTCAGCACAAATCCGCAGGGCATACTGCAAATCGAAGGAAGCACCGCCACCATCATCGGTAAAGGCAGTGTTGTCATCACTGCGAGCCACCCTGGCACTGGCAATTTTCTGCCGGCCTCGGCTTCCAAACGGGTGCAGGTTAGGTGACCTCGCGACAAGCATGTAGGAAGCATCACATTGACGCCCCCTGCAAACCGATAGCTTTGCAAATTTACGCACCATCATCACTCAGTTGCGAATGAGGCCTAATGCCTTTTTCTGAAATCTTTTTGCATTCTGTTATAGCCCCGAAGTTCCCTGCGTTTTATCTCCGCATCTCCGAAATTAGAGCGCGCGTCAAGATGTGGCTCGATGTCAACATCCTCGACACCAAACCCAAGCACCTCGGCGACCGGATCGGGCTGCCGGAGTAGGAAAAACGGTTTCGCCACCAAGACCTGTGTTGATCGCATGACCAACACTTTGATCACTGCGCTGCAGCAGCCCTAAGATCCTCGATCGGAACGAACTCCACTTTGAGATTTCCCACCTGCCGTTCGTAGGCAGTTTTCACATGGGGAGCGATTACGAGATTTCGCCCAACGGGGTAAGCCTCGCGAAATGTTTTCAAGCCATGGGCATCAAAGGCCTCAGGATTCCACTTGCTCTCGATCGCATCAACCCTACCTCGGGACTTTGGAATGACAAAGTCCACCTCGCGCCCTGACTCGTCGCGCCAGAAATGCACCTTTTGAACCGGAGTCGCCAACAAGGTATCAAGCACAAGATGCTCCCAGAGCAGACCGCAGTCCTCCGGTCTCAAGCGATCCCATCCGCGCGCATGGCAAACAAATCCCGTGTCAAATCCATACAACTTGGGTCTTGCGATCAGCTCGCGGCGACCGCCACCCGAAAATGGGCGCAGGAGATGGGCGACATGCGTGACTTGCAGCACCTCCAACCAAGTCATGATGGTGGGCCGGCTCACGCCGGCATGCTTTGCCAGGGAGGTGACCTCCATAAGACCACCGCTTTGCCTAAGGACGATCTCCACCAGCATAAGAAATGCCCTTCGCTTCTCGACGCGAAACATTTCCTGCACATCACGGGCGAAGTAAGAATCGAGCCACTCAGCGTAAAATTCCCAACTCGGTTCTGTGGCCAACAGCGCTGGAGGAAGACCGCCCCGCAGAAGTCGCTCGGTGAGATCCTTCACCCCAAAGGCATGCAGCTCCTCTGCCAACACCGGCGCAAGCGCCACAACACGCTTGCGCCCCGTCAGCGTATCGCGAAATTTTTTCGTCGCGGCCATGGTCGAGGATCCCGTGGCCAGCACCCGCAAGTGAGGAAATTCATCCGTCGCAATCTTCAAAAGCCGACTTGGATCAGCGAGCTGATGCACCTCATCAAGGATCACCCGGGGCTTCTTGAGCGATCGGAAAAAGGCCTCGGGATTGGCAAGGCGAGCAACATCACTCGGTAAATCACAATTCAGGAATTCCGCATCATCAAATGCCCGGGCAAGGACCGTCTTGCCCGCACGACGCACACCCGCCAACCAAACCAAGGGTACTTGCTTCCATGCACGGTCAAGCCGACTCATCCAAAATGGCCGATCAATCATAACGAAACAAGACTTTACGCAATACGCGGAGGATGTAAAGTCTATTTTCCGACCTGGCTTTTTCGGAACTTCAGGAAACCGGGGAAAATCTACTGTTTGAGCATCAATCGTTCAGCCCAAGAGCCGTTGCATGTCATCTGCCGACAGGGCGCACCACTCGCCTTCTTCCAGGTCCTCCGGCAATTGCAGCCCGCCGATGGAAAGGCGTTTGAGCTCGAGGACATGATTGCCTGCGGCGGCAAACATGCGGCGGACTTGGTGATAGCGGCCTTCGTGGAGAGTGACGAGTGCCTCGCATTCGCCGATTTTTTCGAACTGCGCAGGCAGCAGGGGTTTGGTTTCGCCATTGAGCATGAGCGTGCCCGAGGCAAAGAGCTCACCCTCATGGCCTTCGAGAGGACGCGCGAGCGTGGCTCGATAGACTTTGTGGCAGGCGGACTTCGGATGGATGATCTTGTGCAGCAATTTGCCGTCATCGGTCATCAGCAAGAGCCCGGTCGTGTCCTTGTCGAGGCGGCCGATGCAGTTGAGACCCGGATTGCGATGAGCGAAGCGCTCGGGCAAAAGATCATAGACTGTTGATCCCGGATCATCGGCGCTGCAGGTGTAGCCATCGGGCTTGTTGATCATGATCGTAAGCGGAAACTCCGGATCGAGTGGCTCGCCTCGAAAGCGAATTTCCGCGTGCGGCGTTGTACTGTGATCATCGAGCGCGTCACCATTTTCGTTGGTCACCGCGCCGGCACGGATCAGACGTTGCACCTCACGGCGCGAGCCGTATCCGAGGTTGGCGAGGAGCTTGACGAGTTTCATGGGAAGATTGCGATCAGCGTTTCTCGGCGAAGATGACTTTGTAGGTAGGGTCCTCGGCGATCTTGCGCCATGCGAGAGCCTTGGATTCGAGCACCGCTTCGTAGGGCAATTGACGGTTGGCGACGAGCAGCAATTTTCCACCACGACGGAGTGCCGCGACGGCACTGCCGATGAAGGCGCGACCGAGATCGACATCGGTCGCTTGGCCGCTGTGGAAGGGCGGATTCATGAGAATGGCATCATAATTTTCCGTGAGGCCTGTTGTGACATCGTGCCAATGGAAGCCGGTCTTTTCGGCATGCCTTGCGAGATTTTTGCGAGCGCATTCGAGCGCGCGCGCATCGGCTTCGTAGAGGTCGATGTGCGTGATGGCATCGCAGGCGTCGAGCACCGCTGCGGAAAGATATCCCCATCCGGCACCGAGGTCCGCAATGCGACCATGCAGGCTCTTTGGCAGATTTCGCGCGAGCAGCAGCGAGCCCGGATCGATGTGCGCGCTGCTGAAGATGCCGGGCTGCGTGACAAACTCCGTGCCATCGATTTTCCGCTCATGCCCCAGCTCACGCCATTCGGCGAAGATCGCTTCGTTCCATGATCCGTCATCGGTGGCGACGAAGGCGCGGCACTTGTGTTTCTGAATCGAATCGACACGCCCGGTGGCGCGCGCGAGTTCCTTTTCAAATCGTGAGGCACCCGTGGTGTTGGGCATTGCCACCAGCAATTTGCCACCCGCAGCGAGTCGATCGCGAGCGAGGGCAAACCACAGCAGTGTTTCGTCGCGCGATTTTTGCGGCAGCACCATCACCCATGGCCAAGTGCCTTCAGGCAATGCGGCGCTGCGGGCAAATCCCGCTTTGTCCCAGGCATCTGCGAGCGGCTTGAGTGCTTGCCAGCCAACAAGCCCCACTTGCCCGCACAATGCTGGATGAGCTTGGGCACCGATGAATAAAATCCGCTCCGGCCGCGCGTCGCCATGCGAGTTGCAAGCCAGCATCAGGGTCTCGAGCGCCAAATTCTCCACGGGATCAATCGATTATCTGAATCGCAGACACATCGTTGATCATGACCGCGGGGCTCGACAAGTTCCCTTGCATTTCTTTTTTCACCTCGCCCGACGCACGGATCTTTTTGCCGACGAAGGCCGCGAGTTCCGACTTCGTTGCATCGGGCGAACCTTTGCCCAATCGGATGCCAACGCGCGATGACTCCGGCTTGTCGCCGCCAAAGAAGATGAGGTACAGCGTCTTGCCTGATTTCGACTGATCGATTCTTCCCGCGGGTCCTTCGACCGTGACCTTGCGCCGGACATGCTCCATCAGCCTCGGATGATTGTCCCACGGGATCACCTCGGTGGCGGGAGCATCGAATGCACCGGCCACGATCTCGGTTCGTGGCTCCGGCTTTTTCTTTTTCGCGGTAGATTTCTTCGAGCCGGATTTGTCGGCCTTGAGATAGGCTTTGGGTTTCTTTGCATCCTCGCGCGACTGCTTCACCTGATATGCGTAGCCACCGAAGGCGATCGTGCCGAGCGCGAGAAAAAGATTCACCCACAACATCGCTCTGACTGGACGTTTAGCCTTGCGCGGCGCGGGCTGTTTGCCCTTTGGCTGCGGTGGCGTCGACTTGCGAACGGGTGCGTGGGTGGAAGATTGCAAGAGCAGCGAAAGTTTGCTTCGTGCTTGCGTGAGAGTTGTGGATTTTGGCGCTACACGAAGCCATTCGATCCAATGGACAAGTCCGGAAAATTTCGCATCACCATTCGCGTGCGGCATCCCATGAAGCAACTGCGAAGCAAGGCCGGAAAGTGATTTGAGATCGCCCTCCGGTTTGGAAATTCCCAGCCACTTGAAGGGCGAAATGCAAAATACATAGTCATGCGCCTTGTCGGAATTGCGCCGCAGCATTGTCGCCAACTCCGTTTCCACCCACAACGCTTCGCGCCCGAAAGTTTGTGAAAGCCACAGCGATGCATCGATCGTCGCACCCAGCAGTTTCAACACATCATCCACACCCAGCGTGGCGCGAGCATGACGAACTTCGAGCGTCTCACCATCGATCCACTCGGTCGCGATGAAGGGGAACCCATCGACATCGTCGCAGCCTCCGCCCACGACCGCGGCCAATGATTCGTGCCGCACGGAACACAGGTCGCCGAGCGAATCCTCATAGGCTTTTCGGCCCTCAGCATCGAGCCCGCCATAGCCCCTGCCGAAGGGAAAATATCGGCGCAGCGCGACGGTTTTGCCGGTCTCGACATCGGTGGCGCGAAAGACCACTCCGTTGTGGCCCTGTGACATCATGTCTTCGATCAAGTATCTCTCTTTCATGGCGTGCTTGTTTGCTTCGACGCCAGTGCGGCGGCATTCATTCACCCACAGAGTGAAAAAACCGACATTTGCAGAATTGTAAGGATTTCTTAAGTTTCACGCTCGTACAACCCCTGCAAGGCCCATGGCAGCTCGCTTTGAAGGGGCTTGATTTCCAGTGTGTCGCGACATCGCCCGCTTGGCGTCCCGATAAATTTCCGAGGCGCGCGAAATTGGTCGCTTTTGCCCGAAGCATTTTCCAATCATCGCGCCGGAGCTCCTCCCCATGGCCCGCAAGAAGACCATATTTTACGAAACGATCGAATACATCGGTCCGCGACCTCAGCTGCAAAAGCGTCGCAACTGGCTCGGTGGTTGGGTGATCGTCTCGATTGCGGCGGTCATGGGTTTTTGGTTTGGCCGTCCGCTCATTCCGAGTTTGCGTGCCACGCAGCAGAGCGCGTCGATCGAGCAAGTTGGCGAGGCGGTTTCCCATCTCGAAAAGTCGTCACAGCCCGGAGCGCGACTCGCGGCCTCGGCGCTCGAGTACTCGAAACGAGATATCGCTTACGACCCCTCGTACTACAAAATCGGATTTCCGATGGGCGATGTCGCGGCAGAAAAAGGCATGGCTGCGGACGTGATCGTGCGTTGCTTTCGGGGGATCGGCATCGACCTGCAAGCACAGGTGCATGATGACATGAAGGCCCACTTCAACCGCTACCCGCAGTTGTGGAATGCGGCCGGGCCCGATACCCACATCGACCACCGCCGCGTGGCGAACCTTCAGCGTTTTTTCGACCGCAATGGAGAGTCACTCAAGCCGTCGCGTCATGCGATGGATTATTCGCCGGGCGACATCGTCGTTTGGTCGCTTGCCAGTGCGGAAAAACACATCGGCATCGTGGTGCCAGGGCCTGAAGGCAACTCGGATCAACCATGGGTCGTTCACCATCTTGATGACAAGGTGAGGTGGGAAAATGTGCTCTTCGATTTCAGGATCGAAGGCCACTATCGCTACCACGGCGAGAAAGCCGAGTGATTGTGCGATCGTTCGCGGGCGCGATTACCACGCCGGCAGGCCCAGCATTTCGGGCAGCGCCTCACGCGGACGCCAAGTGAGGATTTCCGGCTCGCCCTCTGTCACGAGCACCGTGTGTTCGAAGTGCGCGGAGGGCTTGCGATCTTCGGTGATGACTGTCCAACCGTCTTCGAGAATGCGCACAGCGCCGACACCGGCGTTGACCATTGGCTCGATGGCAAGCGTCATGCCCGGCATGAGCACGGGAGTTTTTCCCTGCGGGCGGTAATTCGGGATTTGCGGCTCTTCGTGAAGGCGGCGACCCACGCCATGGCCGACGAATTCGCGCACGACGGTGAAGCCGCGCGGGACAACAAATGCCTCCACTGAACCGCAGAGATCGGCGAGCCGGCGGCCGGCGCGCGCGTGCGAGATCGCATCGAAAAGTGACTGCTCGGTGGCTGCGAGAAGGCGCTTGGCTTCAAGCGGAATGTCACCTGCCGCGACTGTCGTTGCGTTGTCGCCAATGAAGCCGCTCTTAATGATGCCCACATCGATTTTGACGATGTCGCCCGGCATGATTTTGCGCGCACCGCCGATGCCGTGCACCACCTCCTCGTTCACCGAGATGCAGATTTGACCGGGAAAACCGCGATAGCCGAGAAAGGCGCTTTTGCAATCATGCTCGCGCATCAGATCCGCGGCGAGGCGATCGATCTCGCCGGTGCTGCGGCCGGGTGCGACCTCGCGGGCCAGCGCTTGGAGAATCGACGATGCGATCGAACCAGCCGTGCGCATGAATTCGATTTCGCGCGGCGACTTGATGGGGATGCGGGTTCTGCGGGACACCTGGAAGAGTCGGGGTATGGTGAGAAGCAGGCGTTTCACGCCGGTCAGGACGGGTTGATGAAATGAGCGAGAATTTTCTCCGCCACCTCATCCTGTGGAGCGGTAGCATCGCAAGCAAAAAGCCGATCCTCGCTGCGATAATGCTCGATGACCGGCAGGGTGAGTTTCTCGAACTCCTGGTGGCGTTTGCGGAAATTTTCCTCGTTGTCGTCGGCGCGCGATTGCGCCACCTGACCGCAGACCGGGCAATGCTTGTCATCGCGCAATTGGCGGATCTGGCCGGTCCAGCGACAGTCGGGGCATTCAACGCGCTGGCTGATGCGCTCGAGAAGCACATCGAAGGGTACTTCGAGAGAGAGCGCGCAATCAATCACAAGGCCGCGTTGCGAAAGCCATTCGTCAAGAAACAGGGCCTGCGGCAAACTGCGCGGAAAACCATCGAGCACCCATCCGCCTGATTGCTTTGAAAGCCAATCGGCGAGGATGCGGCACATCAGATCATCGGACAGGTAGTGGCCGCGGGCAAGAATTGGCGCCGCAGTTTTTCCGAGCTCGGTTTGATTTTCGACCTGCTCGCGCAGCACCGCGCCGGTGCTGAGGTAGCCAAGACCAAGGCTCTCGGCGAGGCGCTTGCCTTGGGTCCCCTTGCCGGATGCCGGCGGGCCAAGCAGCACGATGCGCAGCGGTTTGGCCGTGAGATCGGTCAATGGAGCTTGTTGTAAATGTAAGCCGTGATGCCGAAAACGATCAGCACCGCGATCACCGTCCAGAGGTACACCAGGGCAGTGCGGGATGCCGCGTTGCCACCGGGCCCGAGGCGGTCATAACGACCCTTGAGTTTGCCCTTACGAAGGAAACCGTCGTAGTGCTTCTGCAGTAACTGGGTTTCCACTTGGCGCATCACATCAAGAACGACGCCGACCATGATCAGCAACGAGGTGCCGCCAAAGAACTGCAGCACCAGCGATCCGGGTGGAAGTCCGACCACCTTGCCCGTGAGCACTGGCAGCACGAAAAGCGCGGTGAGGAAAATCGCACCGGCAAAGGTGAGACGGGTCATCGTGAAGTCGAGGAAATCGGCAGTCGGTTTGCCGGGACGCACGCCGGGGATGTAGCCACCATTGCGCTTGAGGTCCTCGGAGATTTGCGAGGGTTGGAACATCATCGCGACCCAGAAGTACGAGAAGAGGAAAATTCCAATTCCGCCGAGCGCGTAGTACCAGAATCCGCCACCGACGAGTTCGCCGTAGAGCTTGGTCGCCCATGGCTGACCCGCAAAAAACCACTGCAGCATCATCGGCGGCAGGGAAAGCACGGCCGAGGCGAAGATGATCGGCATCACGCCGGCATAGTTGACCTTGAGCGGAAGGTATTGGGTCTGACCGCCGAATTGTTTGCGGCCAACCACGCGCTTGGCGTACTGCACCGCGACGCGGCGCTGGGCTTGGGTGATAGCAATCGTGGCGGCGATGACCACAAGCAGGAGCACAATCATCACGACCATCATGATCGCGTTGTATTTGCTCACACCTTCACCGGTGACGAAGTATTTCCATGCTTGGATCAGCGCGCCGGGGAGAGCGGAAATCACGTTCACTGTGATGATGATCGATGTTCCGTTGCCAATGCCTTTGTCGGTGATCTGATCGCCGATCCACATCAGCAGGACTGTGCCGGCCACGATCGTCACGACGGTGAGGAACATCCATGTGTAGGAGGGATCGGGCACGAGGTTTCCAAATTTCTCGATGCCAGCCATGTAGGGAATTTGGCCGGGGTTGGTGAGTGACTTCGCAACGAAGAAGCCCTGCACGAGAGCGATACCGATCGTGATGTAGCGTGTGTATTGGGTGATTTTTTGGCGTCCGCCATCTTCACGCGCAAGACGCGAGAGTTTCGGCACGACCGCGGTGAGCAACTGCACCATGATCGATGCAGAGATGTAGGGCATGATGCCGAGAGCAAAGATTCCCGCCTGTTGGAGGCCTCCGCCAGAGAAAACCGTGAGCAGCGCGGTGATGCCACCGGTCGGGCTTTTCGGATCCTGCATCTGAAGGTCGTCGAGCCATGCCTTGATGACCGTGGCATCGACGCCGGGCAGCGTGATGTGCACGCCGAGGCGGATGATGACGATCAATGCGAGGGTGAAGAGAATGCGGTCCCGGAGTTCCGGGATTTTCCAGGTGTTGGCGAAGGCAGAAATCATGGGAATCTCAGGGGAGTTCGTGCTTTGGTGATGACGCAAGACGAGGAAGCGTGATGGCGCTTCCCCGTCGGAGTTCAGAAAATGTCCGGCAAGGAATCGATCGATCAGGCCTTGATGCTGCCACCGGCTTTTTCGATTTTGCCACGGGCAGAGGCGCTGACGCTGTCGACATCGATAGTGTATGCCTTTTCGACTTCACCATCGGCAAGCAGCTTCACGCGGTCGCAGCGACCGTTGAGGAGGCCGGCATTGCGGAGCGATTCCTCATTGATGAGGGCACCTGCTTCGAAGCGGGCATCGAGATCACCAACATTGACCACGCCTGTTTTGTCGCGAAAGTCGAAGTTGTTGAATCCGCGCTTGGGAAGACGGCGGTGAAGTGGCATCTGGCCGCCTTCGAAACCAACGCGGGTGCCGCTGCCGGAGCGGGCCTTTTGACCTTTGTTGCCTTTACAGGCGGTCTTGCCGTGGCCGGAGCTCTCGCCGCAGCCGAGGCGCTTGACGCGATGCTTGGCTCCGGGGTTGGGGCTGTAAGAGTGGAGGTTCATGTCTTGTTCTTATGTTAGATTGGCTGGGATAGGCAGTCTGTGAAATCAGATGGCCTTTTCCTTTTTCTTTTTGCCGCGGCTCGAAAGGATCTGGTCGCGGGTGCGGAGTTGGGAGAGCGCCTTGAGGGTGGCCTTGACCACGTTGGCGTGGTTGGACGAACCCATCGATTTGGCGAGCACATCGCGGATGCCGACCGCTTCGCAGACGGCGCGAACGCCACCGCCAGCGATGATGCCGGTACCGGGGGATGCGGGCTTGAGAAGGACCTTGCCACCGCCGAACTCCGCGTAGATTTCATGCGGGATGGTGCCATTGACGATGCTCATTGGCTTGAGCACCTTGCGGGCGCTTTCGCTGGCCTTCTTGATCGCATCGGCGACTTCGTTGGCCTTGCCGAAGCCGAGGCCAACCTTGCCGATCTTGTCGCCGGAGACGACGAGGGCGGAGAAGCTGAAGCGACGACCACCTTTGACGACCTTGGCGCAACGGTTGATGAACACGACCTTTTCGGAAAGCTCGTTGCCTTCGGAGTCGGTCGGCGCCTGGCGCTCTTCACGCCTTGGGCCGCCGCGACCGCGACCTTGACCGCCGCCTTGACCGCGGCCTCCTTGGTAGGCCTGTTGCGGGGCAGGAGATACCGCGGTGGGAGCCTCCGGGGTGACAGCAGGCGTTTCGTTTTCTGGAATCGTTACCATGATGGGATGATGGGCAGGTCGTTGGATTAGAATTGGAGGCCACCTTCGCGGGCTGCGTCGGCGAGGGCTTTGACTTTACCGTGGTACAGGTGACCACCGCGGTCGAAGACCACATTGCTGATGTTGGAACCCTTGGCGCGCTCGGCGATGAGCTTGCCAACTTTCTGGGCGCTTTCGACATTCGACGAAGCCTTCTCGATCGACTTGTCGAGGGTAGAGGCAGCGACCAGGGTGCGACCGACGGTGTCGTCGATGACCTGGGCGTAGATGTGCTGGTTTGAGTAGTGGATGGCCAGGCGTGGGCGTTCCGTAGTTCCGCTGACCTTGCGGCGGATGCGTTTGTGGATGCGCTGGCGGATCGACTTGCGTTTGATGATGCTCATGTTGCCGTGATGGTAATGGATTATTTGCCGACGCTCTTGCCTTCCTTGCGGCGGACTTTCTCACCGGCATAGCGCACGCCCTTACCCTTGTAGGGTTCCGGCGGATAGTAGCCGCGTACCTCGGCGGCAAACTGTCCGACGAGTTGTTTGTCGATGCCCTCGACCTTGATCTTGGTGTTTTCGTTCACCGTAACCGTGAGGCCGCTGGGGATGGGATGAAGAAGCGGGTGGGAACGACCGAGTGAGAGGTCGAGATCCTTGCCTTTGACGGCGGCGCGGAGACCGACGCCTTGGATTTCGAGGTCCTTCACAAAGCCCTTTGAAACGCCGATGATCATGTTGTTGATCAAGCTGCGTGCGGTGCCGTGGAGGGCCTTGAGTTGGCGGGTCTCGGTATTGCGTGAAACCGTGACGGCGCCTTCTTCGGCTTGGAGTGAGATGCCTTCGGGCAAGCTGAAGTCGAGTTTGCCTTTCGGGCCTTCGACAACTACATTGCGGCCGTCGAGTTTGACGGCGACTTTTTCGGGCAGGGAGATTGGTTTGAGTCCGACTCGTGACATGGTGATGTTTTCCTTTCGCGAGTAAGTGGTTTACCAGACGTTGGCGAGGAGTTCGCCGCCGAGTTTCTGACGCTTGGCATTGCCGCCGGACATCACGCCTTTCGAGGTCGAAAGGATCGAGATGCCGAGGCCCGACATGACGCGTGGCACTTCGTTGGCGCCGACATAGTGGCGGCGGCCGGGAGTGGAAACGCGCTTGAGATCGGTGAGGACCGGGCGGCCATCGACGAACTTCGGCTTGAGCTTGAGTTCGGTGCGCTTGCCGGTGACGACCTCATAGTTCCAGAGGTAGCCTTCTTCGGTGAGGATGCGGGCGATGTCCGCCTTGATTTTCGAATAGGGTGCGGTGAATTCCTCGTTGCCGGCGCGGCAAGCGTTTTTGAAACGCGTGAGGAAGTCTGCGATGGGATCGGTGAGAACAGCCATGGTGTGGATTCCTAGTTAGGTGCTTGAGTGGTTTCCTTGGTTCAGACCGCGGCGGCCTCGGTGGATTCGGACGACTTTTTCGCGTCGCGGAAGGGCAGGCCGAGCTCGGTGAGCAGCGAGCGTCCTTCGGCGTCGGTCGGAGCCGAGGTGACGAAGATCAGGTCAAAGCCGATCTGGCGTTTGATCTGGTCGATTTCGATTTCGGGGAAGATCGATTGGTCCTGGATGCCGCAGGCGTAGTTGCCGCGACCGTCGAACGATTTCGAGGAAATCCCGCGGAAGTCGCGGATGTTCGGCGAGGTGATGTTGATGAAGCGATGAAGGAATTCCCACATGCGGGTGCCGCGGAGGGTGACGCGCGCGCCGAGGACTTCACCTTCGCGCAGCTTGAAGTTGGCGACGGCCTTCTTCGAGTAAGTGAGCGATGGGCGCTGACCGGTGATCTTTTGGATTTCGTTGACGGCGTCGTCGACGGCGACCTTGCGGTCGGGGGCTTTGCCCATGCAGGAGGTCACGACGATTTTTTCGAGGCGCGGAACCTGATGGGGATTGGAGTAGCCATGCTTCTTGGTGAGAGCTGGCACTACCTTGTCCTTGTAGTGTTGCAGTAGCGGTGTTGTTTTCATTTTATTTTGCGGGTCAGCGCGGTTTTGATGTGGCGCTTAAGCGCGGGCGGAGGCGATGCCTCAGCCCACTTTCTTGACATTGGAGATGTGGACGGGACCGTCGATGGTGTTGATGCCACCGCTGGGGTTAGCTTCGGTCGGCTTGGCGGCCTTCTTGAGCGGGCGTGCGCCTTCGACGACGACCTGGCCCTTTGCGGCGTTGACGAGCAGCACGGTGCCGCGCTTGCCCTTGTGGTTGCCTGTGATGATTTCGACTTGGTCGCCTTTTTTGACGTGAGTCTTGATTTGGCTCATGGGAGTGGGATCGGTTCGAAGTTGGTATTACGGATCAGAGCACCTCGGGAGCGAGGGAGACGATTTTCATGAAGGCCTTCTCGCGAAGTTCGCGGGCGACGGGGCCGAAGATGCGGGTGCCGCGCGGGTTGTTGTCCTTGTCGATGATGACGATCGCGTTCGAGTCGAAGCGCAGGATCGAGCCATCGGGGCGGCGGATCGGGAAGGCGGTGCGGACCACGACGGCCTTGACCACGCTGCCCTTCTTGACCGAGGCGGTGGGGATGGAATCGCGGATGTGGGCGGTGATGACATCGCCGACACAGGCGGTGCGGCTGCGCTTGCCGAGCACGCCGATCATTTTTGCGCTGCGGGCACCGGTGTTGTCGGCGACGGCGAGCATGGTTTCCATCTGAATCATGGCAGTAAGGTCGAGTGGGGTGTGAAAATTGAAGGTTGGGATCGGCGGGTGCCGTTAAAACGATTAGTGGGAGAGCACTTCCTCGAGCGACCAGCGCTTGAGTTTCGAGAGCGGGCGGGTTTCGACGATGCGAACGCGGTCGCCGATCTTGGCCTGGCTGTTTTCGTCGTGCACGTAGTACTTCTTCGAACGCTTGACGATTTTGTTGAAACGCGGATGCGGAACGCGCGCGACATGCTCGACGACGAGAGTCTTGTCCATCTTGTCGGAGATGACCACGCCGACGCGGGTTTTGCGGATGTGGACTTTCGAGTCCGTGGAGGTTTCGCTCATGGTGAAGTGGGGATAGGCGTTGGTGGCGTGGATCAGGCGGATTTCGCGGCGTTCATCGCGGTGAGAACGCGGGCGGTATCGCGGCGCACTTGTTGGATGCGGGCGGGGTTTTCAAGTTGGCCGACGGCCTTCTGAAGACGGAGGTTGAGGGCTTCCTGCTTCAGCTCGCGGAGGCGGAGTTGGAGTTCGTCGGCGGAGAGTTCGCGGATGTCTTTGGCTTTGGCCATGGCTCGGTGAGTGGTTGGGTGATGGATCAGGCGTGCGGATTGCGGGCGACCAGGCGGGTGCGGAGGCCGAGTTTGTAAGAGGCGAGGCGCATGGCTTCTTTGGCGGCGGATTCGGGCACACCGCCGACTTCGAAGAGCATGTTGCCCGGGCGCACAACGGCGACCCAGCCTTCCACGGCGCCCTTACCTTTACCCATCCGGGTTTCCGGCGGGCGCGAGGTGATGGACTTGTGCGGGAAAATGCGGATCCAGACTTTGCCTTTCCTTTTCAGCGAACGGTTGATCGCGATACGGCAGGCTTCGATCTGGCGGTTGCTCATCCATCCGCGGTCGAGGGTTTGAAGTCCGTAGTCACCGAACGCGACGGTGGTTCCGCGCTGGGCATTGCCGGCGCGGCTTCCGCGGTGGCTTTTGCGGAACTTCGTTCTTTTGGGCATCAAAGGCATGGCAGGGTCCTCCTAGGGAGATTAGTAGTTGGTTAAAATTTCGGGATGGGCTCAGTTTCTGTTGCTGGGGCGGCGGTCGCCACCACCTCCGCGCGGGCCGCGAGGTCCACGGTCTCCACGCTCACCGCGGTCGCCGCGGTCACCTTGAGGTCTAGCGGAAGCATCTTCTTCCTTTTTGTTGACCCAGCATTTCACGCCGATGATGCCGTAGACCGTGCGAGCTTCGGCAAAGCCGTAGTCGAGCGGCACCCGCAGCGTTTGAAGCGGCACTTTGCCTTCGCGGTAGCCTTCGGCGCGGGCGATGTCGGCACCGCCGAGGCGGCCGGCGCAACGGAGGCGGATGCCTTCGGCACCAAACTCCATGGCGGTTTGCAACGCGCGCTTCATGGCGCGGCGGAAGCTGATCCGGCGCTCAAGCTGCACAGCAATTTGCTCGGCGACCAACTGGGCATCGAGTTCCGGCTTGCGGATTTCGATGATGTCGATCTTGACCTGGGAACCTTTGCAGAGGTCGGAAATTTCCTTGGTCATCACTTCGATTTCCTTGCCTTGGCGGCCGATGATGAGGCCGGGGCGCGAGGTGTGAAGAGTGACGCGGACGCTGTTCCAGGCGCGCTCGATCACAACGCGGGCAAGGCCTGCGTTCTGGAGCTTGCGCTTGAGGTAGCCGCGGATTGACAGGTCCTCGTGGAGCTTGTCGGTGTAGTCTTTGCCGCTGGCATACCACTTCGAGCGCCAGTCTTTGTTGACTGCGAGGCGGAATGCGATTGGATTTACTTTTTGGCCCATGTGTGCTGAGGGGTGGGATTGTGAGGGATGATTAGGCTTGTGGTTCCGCGGCTGGGGCAGCTTCGGTGGTGGTCTCCTGCTTTTCGGCGGCCGGCTTGCGCGGTGCCTTCTTGCGTTTCTCGGGAGCAGAGCCCACGAGGGTGATTGAAATGTGGCTGCTGTGGCGGATGATCGGGCCTGCGGATCCCTTGGCGCGCGGCTTGAAGCGGCGGAGCGATGGGGCCTTGCCGATCACAGCTTCCTTGATGACCAGCGAACCGGTATCGAGGGAGAAGTTGTTTTCGGCATCGGCGATGGCCGTCTTGAGGGTCTTGCCGATGAGCTGCGCGGCCTTCTTCGGGGTGAAGGTGAGGATGTCGAGCGCGCTCGATACAGGCAGGCCTTGAATTTCGCGGGCGACATCGCGGGCCTTTTTGGGCGAGAGGCGAACGAATTTGGTGGTACTTTTGACTTCCATGAGAGGCGGGCTTGAGGGGTGTTACTGCTCTTGGGCTTGTGTTTCGAGATTGGCGAGGTCGCCGACTTTGGGTGAGTCCGCGGCGTTGTTGAGGGTTTCGACAAACAGTCCGCTGACACCCTTGCGGACATCGGCGAGAATGGCTTTTCCGTAGGTTTCCTGACCGCGCACGAGGCGGAAGGTCATGCCGATTTTCGCACCTTGGCTTTCGCCAATGTTGAGAACCAGCATGCCGCTTTCCTGATCGTGACTGACGATGCGGGCTTGCTGCAGGGTGCCGGAGCGAATTTCGGGACGGGGCTTCTGGCGGAGACCGAGCGCCGCGTCAAGCTCTCTTAGCGAAGTTTCGATGCGAAGGCGTGCATCCGGATCGGAAACGACCGCTTGGCGGAGGAAATCGTTGACCGCTCCGTTGAGGCGGACGGCGGAGGCCTCGAGGCGCGTGATGCGTTCGTTGGCGATTTGGAGATCGGCGGCGGCTTGCACAAGGCGGTCGTCGCCACCGTCGAGGAGGTTCTTGCCGAGGGCGGCGAGTCTTTCGCGGACTTGGGCGAGCTGCGCGGCCGATTGCTTTTCGCCGCGGTTTGCTTCGGCGAGGCTTTGCTGGAGGGTTTTGTTCTGCTGTTGGAGCTCGAGGAGCGTCTCCTGCAATTGCGCTGCACTGGCGGCCTGGGCGCGACACATCCCAGCGGTGACCGCGAGCCCGAGGGCGGCGGCAACTGCCTTGTGAAGGAATGTGTGGCGGGAGGACATCGTGGTGCGGGTGTGCTTGGCTTACTTCTTGCCGATACCGCCGTGCTGGCGGAAAATGCGGGTCGGGGCAAACTCACCGAGTTTGTGGCCGACCATATTTTCGGTCACATAGACCGGCACGAAGGTTTTGCCATTGTGGACGGCGAAGTTGTGACTGACGAAGTCCGGGGTGATCATTGACTTGCGGCTCCATGTCTTGATGGGCTTGCGGTCGGATCCGGCATCAGCGACGGCGTCGATCTTGGCGAGAAGCTTTTGATCGACGAAGGGGCCTTTCTTGAGTGAGCGTGGCATGGAATCGTTGCGTGGTTAAAAGTGGAAGGTTGGGCGGGTGTTACTTCTTCTTGTGACGGGACTCGACGATGAAGACGCTGGTGGTCTTCTTGTGGTTGCGGGTCTTCTGGCCCTTCGCGTGGCCCCAGGGGCTGAGAAGGTGCTGGCGACCACCACCGGATTTCGATTTACCCTCACCACCACCGTTCGGGTGGTCGACGGGGTTCATAGTCATGCCGCGGACGGTTGGGCGAACGCCCTGCCAGCGGGTGCGGCCGGCCTTGCCCGAGGTTTCGTTCATGTGATCGCGGTTGCCGACTTGGCCGATCGTGCAGAAGCAGCGGTCGTTGAAGCGGCGGATTTCGCCGGAAGGCATTTTCACCAGTGCCCAGCCGCCATCGCGGTTGGAAAGCACTGCGAGCTGACCGGCGGCGCGGGCGACTTTGCCACCATTGCCCGGGATGAGCTCGATGTTGTGAATCGAGGTGCCGAGCGGCACGGCGCTGAGCGGCATGGCATTCCCGGTCTTGGGAGCGACATTTTGGCCGGAAACCACGGTTGACCCAACTTCAAGGCCGAGCGGCGCGAGGATGTAGGACTTTTGTCCGTCCTCGTACTGGATCAGCGCGATGCGGCAGGTGCGGTTTGGATCGTACTCGATGCCGACGACCTTGGCCGGGGCGTCGTGACGACCGCGCTTGAAGTCGATGAGGCGATAGTGACGCTTGTGACCACCGCCGATGTGACGGCAGGTGATGCGGCCGGTGTTGTTGCGGCCACCCGAGCGCTTGAGCGGAACCAGAAGGCTCTTCTCAGGCTTGCTCTTGGTGATCTCCTCGAAGGACGGGAGATTCTTGTAGCGTGCGGAGGGGGTGATTGGCTTGAAGTTTTTCAGTGGCATGACTCGCGGAACGGTGAGGTGTTGCGATTGGAACTGCGGTGTGACGGCTGGTTAGATGAGGTCGAGTGACTCGCCTTCCTTGAGCCGGACGATGGCTTTCTTCCAATGGTTGGTGCGGCCGGTGTCGGACCGGCGCTTGCGGCGGAGCTTGCCGTCGTAGTTGGCAGTGCGGACTCCAGTGACGGACTTTCCGAACAGCTGTTCGACAGCTTGCTTGATTTCCAGCTTGTTGGCCTTGCGGTCCACTTCGAGGGTGACCTCGTTGTTGGTTTCCTGGAGAAGGGCGGCCTTCTCACTGAGGCGGACATTCTTGATGACCTGGTAGATGTCTTTCATGATCGCGGGGTAGGGTCCGGGGTTCAGGCGGTACGATGGGCAAGCGTTTGAACGGCATCACCCACGAGGATGACGGAGTTCGCGAGGAGTAGTTGTTCGACGTTCACATCCGAGCCGGTGACCAGTTGGGCCCATGCGACATTGCGGCCGGCGAGGTAGGTGGAGTCGTCAAACGAGTTGGAAACGACGAGGATCTTGCCGGGGTTGGTGACGGCGTTGATCGCGGAAACGAAGGACTTGGTCTTGCCATCGGCGATCGAGAACGAGTCGACGACTTTGATCTTTTCGCCACGGACGAGGTCGCCGAGGACGCGGCGGAGAGCCAGCTTGCGGACGGTTTTGGAAACGCTCTTCGAGTAGTCGCGCGGGCGGGGGCCGAAGACCACGCCACCACCGACGAAGATCGGGGCGCGCTTGTCGCCGTGACGGGCGTTGCCGGTGCCTTTTTGTTTGTAGATTTTCTTGTTGTTGCCGGAGACTTCGCCACGGGTCTTGGTGTTGGCGGAGCCGGAGCGGCGGTTGGCGCGGTAAGCGGTGACGAGGTCGTGCACGGCTTGACGGCCTTTTTCCGGGCCGACCAACACGATATTGGCGGCTTGGGCGTCTTCAATGGTAAGGGACTTGGCGGACATGGCTTGGTGTCTGGTGAGGTTTCAGGGGCCGGTGAAATAAATCAGGCCTTTTTCTTGGCCGGGCGGACGGTGACATAGCCACCTTTGGATCCGGGGACAGCGCCGGAGATGAGGATCACGCCATCTTCTGGGCGAACGGCGACGACCTTGAGGTTTTGAACGGTGGTGCGGGTGGTGCCCATGTGACCGGGCATCTTTTGGTTTTTCCAAACGCGACCGGGAGTCGAGCGGCAACCGATGGCACCAGTACGGCGGTGCATCATGGAGCCGTGGGTCATCTTGAGACCACCGAATCCGTGGCGTTTCACGGCGCCTTGGAAGCCGCGGCCTTTGCTGTCGGCAATGACGTCGACCCATTGGCCGGCGGTGAAGAGCTCGAGGCCAGGGTGGGTTTCGGGAGTGGCTGCGCCTTTTTCGAAGCGGAACTCTTGAATGAAGCGCTTCGGCGTGGAGCCAGCTTTCTTGAAGCGGCCGAGATCCGGCTTGGAAACGCGTTGCTCCTTTTGATCGTCGAAACCGATTTGGAGGGCGGTGTAGCCGTCTTTCTCCACGGATTTGACCTGGAGGATGGCGTTGCCCGAGACATCGATGACGGTCACGGGAATCATGGATCCCGCCTGTGGATCGAAGAGGCGGGTCATGCCGATTTTTTTACCGAGGAGGCCGAGTGACATGGCTGAAAAGTGTGGGGTGTTGGAGGCTTGGAGAGAGAGGAAATGATGGGACGGATGCTCAGATGCGGATCGTGATGTCGACGCCGGCGGGAAGATTGAGTTTCTTGAGTTCGTCGACGGTGCGAGCGGTGGGATCGACGATGTCGAGCAAGCGCTTGTGGGTACGGATTTCGAATTGTTCGGCGGACTTCTTGTTCACGTGGACCGAGCGGTTGACGCTGAACTTCTCGATGCGGGTTGGAAGAGGGATGGGGCCGGCAACACGAGCGCCAGTGCGTTTGGCGGTCTCCACGATTTCTTGGGCGGAGCGGTCGATCGCGCGATGGTCAAATGCGCGGAGGCGGATGCGGATTTTCTGATTTTCCATGGTGGAGCTTGGTTGACGGTTGCTTTGTTGTTCTTCAGGGCGAGTGATCAGCCTAAGCGGTCGCTTACGATCTCTTCGACAATATTGGATGGGACTTGCTCGAAATGTGATGGGGTCATCGCATAAGAAGCGCGGCCGGATGAGAGGGTGCGTACGGCGGTCGAGTAGCCGAACATTTCCTTGAGAGGGACATTGGCGCGGACAATGGCGAGTTTGCCTTTCGACTCCATGTTCTGGATTTGTCCGCGGCGGCGGTTGAGGTCGCCCATGACATCGCCTTGGTAGTCATCGGGGGTGGAAACTTCCACTGCCATGATGGGCTCGAGCAGGATCGACTTGGCCTTTTTGAAGCCGTCCTTCATCGCGAAGATGGCGGCCATGGTGAAGGCGTTTTCGTTCGAATCCACATCGTGGTAGGAGCCGTCGAGGATCTCGACATGAACATCGACCACCGGGTAGCCGGCGATGATGCCGTTGCTCATGGCTTCGTTCACGCCTTTGTAAACGGCGTTGATGTATTCCTTGGGAATCGTGCCACCGATCACCTTGTTCTCGATGCTGAGACCCTTGCCCTTCTCGTTGGGCTTCATGGAAAGGATCACATGGCCGTATTGGCCGCGGCCGCCCGATTGCTTGACCAGTTTGCCTTCGCCACCGGCAGCGGTGGTGATGGTTTCGCGGTAGGCGATTTGCGGCGCGCCGGTGTTGGCGTCGACCTTGAACTCGCGACGGAGGCGATCGATGATGATCTCGAGGTGAAGCTCGCCCATGCCGGAGATGATCGTCTGGCCGGTTTCCTCGTCGGTCTTCACATTGAAGGTCGGGTCCTCCTCGGAAAGGCGGCCAAGTGCGAGAGCGAGTTTTTCCTGGTCGGCCACGGTCTTGGGCTCGACGGCCATCGAGATGACCGGCTCGGGGAAAGTCGGGGGCTCGAGCACCACATCATGGTTCAGCGCGGCGAGCGTGTCGCCGGTGGTGACATTCTTGAGACCGACCATCGCGGCGATGTCGCCGGCGTAGCAAGCGTCGATGTCCTTGTGCTCGTTGGCTTGAATTTGGATCAGGCGACCGACGCGCTCGCTGCGGCGGGTGCGCGGGTTGTAAACCGTGTCACCTTTGCGGACGACGCCGGAGTAGACGCGGAAGAAAACGAGTTTGCCGACGAACTTGTCGGCCCAGAGTTTGAATGCGAGGGCGACGAACTTCCCGTGATCGGTGGTTTCCACCTCGATACGGGTTTCCTCGTTTTCGGGGTCCATGCCGATCGCGGCAGGGATGTCGAGCGGGCTTGGGAGGTAATCAACCACCGCGTCGAGAAGATATTGCACACCCTTGTTTTTGAATGCCGATCCACCAGCCACCGGGATGAGCTTGTTGGCGATGGTCGCGCGGCGGATGCCCTTCTTGAGGTCCTCGAGAGTGACCGTTTCCTCCATCAGGAATTTTTCGCCGACCGTTTCATCGACATCGGCAACGGCGTTGAGTAGCTCGTTGTAGGCCTCGTCGGCAATTTTCTTTTGTTCGGCGTCGAGTTCCTTGACGGTATAGGTCGAGCCAAACTTGTCGTCATCGGAGAAATAGACCGCCTTGCGGTTGACCACATCGATCTGGCCCTTGAGGTTTTCCTCGGAACCGATCGGGATGAGAATGCGCACGGCATTGGCGCCGAGCTTTTCCTTCACTTCGCCAAACACGCGCTCGAAGTCGGCACCGGTGCGGTCCATCTTGTTGACGAACACGATGCGCGGCACATGGTACTTGGTCGCTTGGCGCCAGACGGTTTCGGTCTGCGGTTGGACACCGGCGACGCCGCAGAACACCACAATCGCGCCATCGAGCACGCGCAGTGAGCGCTCCACCTCGGCGGTGAAGTCCACGTGGCCGGGGGTGTCGATGATGTTGATGCGTTGCTTTTGCTCGGGGAAAAGCTTGAAGGTCCCCTCCTCCACGCGTTGCCACCATTCGGTGGTGACGGCTGCGGATGTGATGGTGATACCGCGCTCGCGCTCCTGCTCCATCCAGTCGGTCGTGGCCGAGCCGTGGTGCACCTCGCCGATCTTGTGGATCATGCCGGTGTAGAAAAGAATCCGCTCGGTGAGGGTCGTCTTGCCCGCGTCGATGTGCGCCGCGATCCCGATATTACGGGTGCGTTCGAGCACATGTTGGCGTTCTGGACTGTTCGGATTCACGAGGGAGTCGCGCGGTGGCGCGGGGGTGGATTAGAAGCGGAAGTGGGCGAAGGCGCGGTTGGCCTGGGCCATCTTGTGGACGTCGTCGCGCTTGCGCACGGCCGCGCCTTGGTTGTTGGCGGCGTCCTTGATTTCGTTGGCGAGGGCCACATGCATCGGCGTGCCTTTGCGGTTGCGGGCGTAGGAAACGATCCAGCGCATCGCGAGCGACTCCGAGCGATCGGCAGCCACTTCGAGCGGCACCTGATAGGTCGCACCACCGACGCGGCGGGACTTGACCTCAACGCGCGGCTTCGAGTTCTCGACGGCGCGGGTGATCACTTCGAGTGGATCGACGGTGTCGATGCCTTCGTTGGCGCGATCGATCGCGGCATAAACAATGCGTTGTGCGAGAGAGCGCTTGCCATCGGTCATCACCTTGGAAATCAGGTGACCGACGAGGGCGCTGTCGTAACGGGGATCGCGGCGATCCGGCTTGGTGAAAACTCGCTTGCGGCGTGGCATGGCGTGGGTGGGCTGGGGGTTGAGTGGTTGAAATTACTTCTTCTTCGCGGGAGCGGCGGCGGCACCGGGTTTCGGGCGCTTGGCACCGTACTTCGAGCGCGACTGGCGGCGCTTATCGACTCCGAGGGTATCGAGCGATCCGCGGACGATGTGGTAACGCACACCCGGAAGGTCCTTCACCCGGCCACCACGAACGAGAACGATCGAGTGTTCCTGGAGGTTGTGGCCTTCACCGCCGATGTAGGCGATCACTTCAAATCCGTTGGTGAGGCGCACTTTGGCCACTTTACGGAGAGCCGAGTTCGGCTTCTTGGGCGTACGGGTCATCACCTGAAGGCAGACTCCGCGGCGCTGGGGACAATTCACGAGAGCGGGCGACTTCGACTTTTCGGCCGGAGTGATACGTCCCTTGCGAACGAGCTGGTTGATGGTCGGCATGATTTCCTGCGTGGTTCTGGTTGTGCTGGGGACAAACCGGAGCAACGACGAGGAAACCTCGTTGAAGCTTTTCTCCGGAGCTGACCCGATAAATTTTCCCTGTTTCGGGAGCTGCCTGTTTTGAAAAGGCAGGTCGCAATGCGGGGCGGCGAAAATAGGGTTCGAACCCAACCTGACAAGCCCTAATTTGCTTTTTCTTGGAAATTTTTCCGCCGAAGGGCAAAAATCCGTGGAATTTTGCAAAATCGACGATCTCAAATGGTCATCAAAAGCGCCTGCAAGGGCTTCGTTCTTTATTTCTTTCGCTGCTTGCCCCCTTGTGGAGTCGCCGCTTTTTTGGCTTTTGGAGCTTTGGTGACTCGGGCTTGGGGCTGCTTGCTTGCGGTTTTTACGGCTTTTTTGGCGCTTGGGCTTTTGCGGGGGGCTGCTTTTTTGGCTGACGCAGGTTTTTTCTTTTTTGCCATGGCCCGGGTTTCGGGCGTCTTTGAGGGGCTAGATTCCATTTCAATGCCGAAAATGCTACTGAGATCGCTTTCGTCAATTTCTGGCGAGCCATCCGCAGTGGAGGCTGATTGAAGCAACTCGGAGCCGGCGGCGTGCGTGATCAAGTCAGCGGCGTCGACCGAGCGCAACTGGAACAGCAATTCCGGCTGAAGATCGAGCCTGTTGCCAACTCCATAAAGGGTCGCGGCGGCATGCTTGCACAGGCCTGCGTAATCGGGACATGAGCATTGGATTTTGATTTCGCTTGGGGCGGGAAACAACCCGTTTTTTCGATCCGAAATATGAGCCATCACGCTGGAGGAAAGCTTGGCCTGCAGCAATTCGACGAGCGAACCGACACCGCCAGCGCATACATTGCAAATCGCATTCCACTTCGCCTTGGACACTGGGGCGATCGAGATCAAAACCTCATACAAACTCGACCCGCTTACGATCGCCAAAATTTCACCGCTGCGGACCTCGAGGTGCATAACCGAACCATTGCGCGCATAGGTCCGGCCGCGCGGAAGACGGTTGGAGTAGTCGCTGTAGGATTCCAGATGCTCACACCAGGATTTACCCCAAAAGCTCTCGGCGATTTTCTTTCCGCTGATGGTGACAGGGGTCACCGTCATGCCCTTTTTTGCCATTTTGGCCACTTCTTTGGCGGCCTGTTTGCGGCGTTCGGCAACCGGCACATACGGAGCAAAGCCGTAATAAGTATGAGTGCTGGAATAGCGTTTGGAATATCTGGCCATGGGGAAGTTTTCAGGTGGCTGTGGCGCGGTGGATATCAATGGCTACGAATTGAAGAAGCTCGTCGTTGCTCATTTCAGTCAGCATTTTTTCACTGCCGCCTTCAAGCAGTTCGTTCGAGAGAGCGCGCTTGCCCTCGATCACTTCGTCGATGCGTTCCTCGATCGTCCCGCGGCAGACAAACTTGTGGACGAGCACCTTGTTTTTTTGACCAATGCGAAAGGCACGGTCGGTGGCCTGATTCTCGACGGAGGGATTCCACCAACGATCGAAATGGATGACATGCGCGGCCTGGGTGAGGTTGAGTCCGGCACCGCCCGCTTTGACGGTGAGGATGAAAAACGGTGGGCCATCATCGCGTTGAAACGAATCGACAAATTCCCGGCGCTTGGCGATGGCGGTGCCACCGTGCAGGACCAAGCCCGGCCGGCGGAATACGGTCGTCAGAAATTCCGACAACGGGCCGGTGACCTCCTTAAACTGGGTGAAAACGAGCACTTTTTCCTGACGCTCCGCGATCTCCTCGGTGATCTCGCGCAAACGGTCGAATTTGCCGCTGGCCTCCGGTGCCCATGCGCCGTCGCTCAACCAATGGGACGGGTGATTGCAGATTTGCTTGAAGCGCGTGATGAAGGCCAGCACGAGACCCCGGCGCTGAATGCCATCCGAATTCTCCAAGGCCTTGGCCAAGTCTTCGACCGACTTCTGATAAAGCGCGGCCTGCATCTTGGTAAGCGGACAAAACGCGCGCATCTCCGTTTTGTCGGGCAGATCGGCGATGACTCGCTTATCGGTTTTTAGTCGACGAAGGATGTAAGGTTTTGTCAGAGCGCGCAGCGGGCCGTAGTCGGGCTGCGCCTGCTTGTTGTTTGCTTTGATGAAGTCGCCAAATGCCTTCGCTCCTCCCAACAGGCCGGGGTTGATAAAATCAAAAATCGACCACAGGTCGGAAGCGCGGTTTTCCACTGGAGTGCCCGTGAGGGCGATGCGAACATGGCTATTCACTTCCTTGACGGCGCGGGTCTGGCGGGCTGCTGGATTCTTGATTGCTTGGGCTTCATCGAGGATGACCGCATCCCACTTGCGTTTGCGGATATCATCGCTGCGAGTGAGCATGCCATAGGTCGTGATGACGAGATGTTCCGTCCCCTGCTTGTGGTTTCTCTGCTCGGACGGATGTATGATGTTGAAAACCAAATCCGGCGCGAAGCGTTCGATTTCCGAGCGCCAGTTGCCAAGCAAGGAAGCCGGCACAACCAACAGCGAGGACACCTTGTTGTTGGGTTTCTCTTCTTTCCTAAGCAAAAGGAGAGAGATGACTTGAAGCGTTTTTCCCAAGCCCATGTCGTCGGCTAGGCATGCTCCAAGACCGAGCCTCGCAAGGAAGCGCAACCAAATCACACCGGTGTGCTGATAAGGGCGCAGTGTGGCGCGCAGGCCTGGGATTTCCAAACATTCCGAGGCCTTGGCTGGGTCACGCATGCCTTGGAGAATTTCATCCAGCCGGGGGCCCGCACTGACCCCCGCCCATTCGTGTTCGTGAAAAATCACATCCTTGTCCGCGCCTGTTTCCCGCGAGCGAAAGCCGGCAAGCATGCGCATCCCTTCAAAAAAGCTGAGGCCATCCCTGTCGGCCATTTTCTTAACTTTTTTCCAATGCTCAAGTGCCTCTTGGAGCTTATCGGAATCCACCTCCACCCACTTGCCGCGTATCAAGGCCAGACCATCGGATGAACTCGTCAGCGATCGCAATTCGGCAGCCGATAGCGCCTCGCCATCAAGCGTAACGCTTAGGGAAAAATCCAGCAAGGCACCGGCACCCAATCCAGCAGAGTTCGGAGCATCAATGTTCACACTCACCTTTGGACGCGGTGGCTTGCCGCTTTTCCACCAATCCGGAAGGCGGACCAGCACGCCCGCTTCTTTGAACAACGATACATCGCGCAGAAACCGGTAGGCATCGGCCACAGGCCACAGCTGGGGCTTAAAAATGCGGTGACCGTCGACCAATTCGCGCATGAATACGCTCTTGTTTGCGGCGCGTTCGACCGGGGCGAGCAGATTGATCAGGGCCTGCTTGTTTTTTGCGCCTGCGTATTCCTCGACGGCCTTTCCAAGCGGAAGGTGTTGTACACGAGCTTCGCCGGAAACACGCGTCGCGTAACTGGCCATAAAGGCAAAGGGGAAATCCGGGTTCTTCTTGTTTTCCGCAAGGTGGAATGTCACACGGCCAACCGTTCGCCACAAAGGGCCCAGCTCCGAGAGCCAACCTTCCAAACCAAGCGGGTGTCGTGGCACTGCTTGCCGAACATGGGAATCCAGTGATTTCCACAGATCCTCCAAAAGTTCGGGCGATAGATATTCCCCGCCGCGCATCGGGGGCGCCGCATCAATCAGCGCAGCAAAATCCACAAGCGTGAGCGGCGGCAAAGGAGGCAGGTCCTTGGCCTCAACATTCTCCGGCCGATGGCATAGACCGGCCAAAAAACACCTCGCAAACTCCCGCCACCATGACGCCGCAGGAGGGATTGCCTTCTCCGCACCAAGTGACGCCAAATGAATCAAAGCATGCCCACTCGATTTCAAAAGTTCTGCGGCGAGGCGACCCGCATCATCCGCATCGAGCCAAGCCGACGGCGCTTCGATGGTTTCCATGAGCAATTGCCCATGCGGGCTCAAGCCAATGTCGGAGAACAGCTCAACGATTTGCCGCACGGTGGGAAAACTAGCCAGCACATCGACCCGGACAAGCACCAGATGCGCCATGACCCGAATTTCACCAACCAACGCGACTCACAAAATCCCCTGTCACTGGAGTTGACGCGGGGCCGTTCGCGGCTACAGCTATCCGCCATGCAAGCCGACAACCAAACCGCTCCCGAAGCCGAGGCCCCGGTCGAAAACCCCGAGATTGCCAAGGAAAATGCCACACCGGAAGCTGCGGCGGAGCTTGATCCATGGGAGCAGCTCGAAGCCGAAGCCGCCAAGTGGAAGGACCTTTCCCTGCGCACCGCCGCCGAAATGGACAACCTGCGCAAACGCACCGCCCGCGAACGCGAGGAAGCGGTACGGTATTCAAATCAGCGCCTGCTCGAAGAGCTTTTGCCGGTGATCGACAACTTCGAAATGGGCATGCAAGCCGCGGCACAGGACACCTCGTCGATGATCTACATCGGCATGGACATGGTCCGCCGCCAGCTCAACGAGTTTCTATCCTCCCAAGGTGTCGAAGAGCTCGCGGCGAGCGGAGCATTCGACCCGAACCTCCACGACGCGGTGGCGCAGGAGGAATCGGCCGACATCAAGGACGGCGACATCATCCGGGTGACACGCCGCGGCTTCAAGCTGCGCGATCGCCTGCTGCGCCCGGCAAGCGTGGTGGTTTCGAAAGCACCGGCCGCTGCGGAAGGAGGCGCTGACTGATCCCCATGGCCGACAAACGAGATTACTACGAAATTCTGGGAGTTTCCCGCGACGCGAGCGCCGACGAAATCAAGAAGGCCTACCGCAAGCTTGCGGTGAAGTTTCACCCAGACAAAAACCCCGGCGATCATACGGCCGAGGAGAAATTCAAGGAACTTGGTGAGGCCTACGAAGCCTTGAGCGATGCTGACAAGCGCGCTGCCTACGATCGCTACGGACACGCGGCATTCTCGAATGGCGGAGGTCGTCCCGGCGGTGGCTTCCACGATCCGATGGACATGTTCTCGCAGGTCTTCGGCGGCGCCTTCGGTGGTGGCTTCGAAGAGTTCTTTGGCGGTGGCGGCTCTAGGCGCAAAAGCTCCGGCAAGCAACGCGGCAGCGACTTGCGCTACGATTTGGAGATTTCCCTCGAGGAAGCCGCGCGCGGTGTCGAGAAGGAACTCGAGATCGAACGCTACATGCCCTGCGACACCTGCGACAGCAAGGGCACCAAGGGCTCGGGCGGCGTGAAAACCTGCCAAACCTGCGGCGGCCACGGAGTGGTCTCGCGCCAGTCGGGCATCTTCATCCAACAAACCACCTGCCCGGAATGCCGTGGCGCAGGTGAAACGATCAGCGATCCGTGTAAGGCCTGCAAAGGCGAAGGACGCGTGCAAAAGGAAAGTCGCATCAAGCTGCGCATTCCCGCTGGCGTGGATACCGGCACCCGCCTGCGCTCAACGGGCAATGGCGATGCCGGTGTGCGCGGCGGCGCTGCAGGCGACCTTTATGTCTTCCTGCATGTGAAGGATCACGACATTTTCGAACGCGATGACTCCGATCTCTTCTGCGAGGTCCCCCTTCCCTTCTCGACCGCTGCGCTCGGTGGCGAGTTGAAAGTGCCGACGCTCGATGGACAGTCATCGATCAAGATCCCTGTCGGTACCCAAGGTGGCACAGTCTTCCGCCTGCGCGACAAGGGCATGCCCACGCTTTCCGGCGGACGCCGCGGCGATCTGAATGTCCGCGTTCAAGTCGAGGTACCCACCAAACTCAGCAGCGAACAGCAGGACAAACTGCGCGCGTTCTCCGAATCAATCGGCGGCCACAACTCGCCGATGCAGGAAGGATTTTTCAAAAAGGCGAAGCGCTTTTTTGATCTGTAGGAGAGGTTCAATCAATCGTGGTGGCGGATTTCATCCGCCATACCCATCTTGCTCATTGCGTTGTAAACAGAGGCAAAAACTATTTGAAGGTGTGAGGCTTGGCGGTTGAAAACCGCCGCCACGCTCGAAACCAGCGTTTCGGCTTTTCAATTCCGCTTTTGAGTCTTTGAGTCATCCGCCATGCCCCGCTTTCATTTGCCGCCTGAAGATTGGCAAGCTGCTGCGCTCACCGGCGACGAGGCGCGACATCTTTCGCAGGTGCTGCGTGGCAAGGCGGGTGATGTGATCACGGTCTTCGATGGCCATGGCCGCCGTGCTTCGGCGAAGGTGCTGCAAGTTTCGCGCGACCGCGTTTCGTTGGAAATTTCCGAGATCGTTTCTCCTGCTCCGCCGCAGCCGCGCATCACGCTCGCGCAGGCGATTCCCAAGGGCAAGACGATGGACCTGATCGTGCAAAAAGCGGTCGAGCTCGGCGTCGCTGGCATCGAACCACTCGTCACGCGCCACACGATCGTGCAACCGGGCGATGGCAAGTCGGAGAAATGGACACGCATTGCGCTCGAGGCTTGCAAGCAATGCGGGCAAGACACTCTGCCGGAAATTTCTCCCGCCCTCGCATTCGACTCATGGATCGCGGGCGCTGCAAAAATTTCTGGGCTCAAGCTCATCGCATCGCTCGCGCCTGGTGCGCAGGCCATGCGCGAGGTGCTTCGGGCGCATCCGGCGACCACCGAGGCCACGATCCTCGTCGGCCCTGAGGGTGATTTCTCGCCGCAAGAAACCGCCGCCGCGCTGGCTGCCGGATTCATCCCTGTGTCGCTTGGCAACATCGTGTTGCGCGTCGAAACCGCGTCGTTGTTTTGCATTTCCGCCCTGCGCTACGAGTTCGCGTAAGTTTGCGCATTGAGCCACGGCCGCCTTGCACGATGCCGATCCCGGTGCATGATATGGCCCGTGAAGCATTTGCTGCCGACCCTTCTAACAGTTTTCGCCGCCTGCGTTTTGCCGCTTGGCGCCCAAGCAGAAAAGCCTGCGCCACCCGCCGCACCCAAAAGCACGGCCAAGGTGGTCGTCATTCCGATCCGCGCGCAAATCGCCAAGCCCGAGCTCTTCATCCTGCGCCGCGGACTCAAGGACGCGATCGAGAACAAGGTCGACACCATCGTGCTCGACATGGAAACGCCCGGCGGTGAACTCGATGTGACCTTCGAGATCCTCAAGGCCTTGGAAAAATTTCCCGGTAAAACCGTAACCTATGTCAACCGCGAGGCCATCTCCGCCGGGGCGCTGATCGCTGCCGGCACCGATGAGATCCACTTCGCGCCGGAGGGCGTGATCGGTGCAGCCGCACCGGTGCTCGCCACTGGCGCCGAGATCGACGAGACAATGCGCAGCAAAATCGTCAGTTACCTCAAGGCCCGCGTGCGATCGATTTCCGAAGGCAAAGGTTATCGCGGCGAGGTGGTCTCGGCGATGATCGACATGGATTCGGAGTTCAAAATCGGCGACACGGTCATCAAGAAAAAGGGCGAGCTACTTTCGCTCACCGCGCAGGAAGCGATGAAGACCTACGGCGATCCTCCCCTGCCACTGCTAGGCGCGGGCATCTCCAAAGACATCAACGCCTTACTCGATCAACTCCATGGCCCGGGAAATTATTCGGTCGTGCGGCTCGAAATCACTTGGTCGGAAAAACTCGCGCAGCACCTCACCAGCCTCACTCCGATCCTGCTCGGGCTGGGCTTGCTCGCGCTCTTCATCGAGTTCAAGACACCGGGCTTCGGTGTCTTCGGCATCACCGGCGGCATCCTGCTGGGCATCGTGTTTTTCGGTCATCATGTCGCAGGCCTTTCTGGTCACGAACCCGTGCTGCTCTTTCTCCTCGGCGTCTCGCTGGTGACCATCGAAATCTTTCTCTTTCCCGGCACGATGATTGCCGCGCTCACCGGAGTGATGATGATCCTCGCATCGCTCGTGTGGATGATGCTCGACCTTTGGCCTGGCGAGCCGGTGACATTTTCGGGCGAGGTGCTGCTGCGACCCTTGCTCAATGTGCTGACGGGTACCGCGCTGGCCATTGTGGCCTTTCTCGTACTGCTGAGATTCCTGCCGAAGGGCGGACCGTGGGGTGGCATGGTACTGGAAAGCGCCGTCGGCGGCGAACCCAAGGCCGTGATGGCGCTTGGCGGCAACGGGCCATCTAACAGCGCGGAAAATCTGTTAGGCCAAACCGGCAAAGCAGCCACCGCGCTTTTCCCGAGTGGACAAGTCGAGATTTCCGGCAAACGATACGAGGCGAAACTCGCCATGGGTTTCGCCGAAGAAGGCACGCCAGTGAAAGTCACGGGCGTATCGGAATTCGGCCTCATCGTGGAAACGCTGACATGAGCATCATCATTTTACTTTTTGCCGTCGGCCTCATCCTGCTCGCCGCCGAGGTGGTCGTACCGGGCGGCATCCTTGGCGGCATCGCGGCACTGCTGATGCTGGGCGGTTGCGCGATTGCTTATTCGCGCTTTGGCTCGACCGGCGGCGCGCTTGCTTTGGCTGCGGCGTTGGGGCTCATTGGTATCACTCTTTTTCTGGAATTTTATGTCCTACCGAGAACCAGCATCGGCAGGCGGGCCTTTCTCGATAGTGAAATAAGCGCCACCAGCGCGGCACTCGGGCCCGAGGCGCGGCAGCTTATCGGCGCCCAAGCGGAGGCGATCACTCTGCTTTCACCCAGCGGCTACATCCGCGTGAATGGAAAACGCTACGAAGGATTTAGCCAATCTGGACAAATTTCGCCGGGTGCGACGCTACAAGTCGTCGGCGCGGACAATTTCCGTCTCATCGTCACTCCCACCCCCACACCAGAATAACCACCATGGACCTATCCACACTCGTACTCATCGTCATTGTCATCGCCTCGCTTGTCATCTTTGGCATCGTCATTTCCTTCTTCAGCGTCTGGCTCCGCGCATGGCTCGCCGGCGCCTATGTCGGCTTCACCGACCTCGTTGCCATGCGCCTGCGCCAAGTGCCCTACGGCATGGTCGTCGATGCCCGCATCACCGCCAAAAAGGCAGGCATCGAAATTCCGATCAATGACATCGAAGCTCACTTCCTCGCCGGCGGCAATGTGATCCCGACGATCCAAGCACTCATCGCCGCGCAGAAGGCAGGCATCGTGCTCGATTGGAACCGCGCCTGCGCGATCGACCTCGCGACCAAAGGCTCAGGCAAAAGCGTGGTCGAGGCGGTACGCACTTCGGTCGACCCGAAAGTCATCGATTGCCCGAATCCCTCCTCCGGCCGCACAACCATCGACGGCGTTGCCAAGGACGGCATTCAAGTGAAAGTGCGTGCACGCGTCACAGTGCGCACCAACCTCGACCGCTTCGTCGGCGGCGCAAAAGAAGAAACCATCATCGCCCGCGTCGGCGAAGGCATCGTCACGACCATCGGTTCGGCCGAAACTTACAAGACAGTGCTCGAGTCGCCCGACTCAATTTCCAAGGTCGTACTTCACCGCGGACTCGATGTGGGCACGGCGTTTGAAATTCTTTCAATCGACATTGCCGATGTCGATGTCGGCGAAAACGTCGGCGCGCAACTTCAGGAAGCGCAGGCCGAGGCCAACAAGAACATGGCTCAGGCGCAGGCGGAAATCCGCCGTGCGGCGGCGGTCGCACTCGAGCAGGAAATGGTCGCCCGCGTGGCCGAGATGAAGGCCAAGGTCGTCGAGGCCGAAGCCCAAGTGCCGCTCGCCATGGCCGAAGCCTTCCGCAACGGTCACCTCGGCGTGATGGATTACTACAAGATGGAAAACGTGAAGTCGGACACGCAGATGCGCGCCAACATCGCCAAGGACGGCAACTGAGCCCGCTTCCATTTATTAAAACCGTAGCTCATGGACTGGATCTTCGATCATTTCCAAATCGTCCTCATCGTCGCGCTGGCATTTGCCTCATGGCTGAAAAGCCGCCACGAGCAAAAGCAGGCCGAACGCGAAGCGCGCGAGGCCGGCGAAATGCCGGACATGGGGGACATTTTTGGACCCGAAGAATCATGGCAGCCGGATGCGGAGCCGATGACGAATCAGCCGCCACCGGTTCCGACCTACACCTACAACGCGCCAGCACCGCCTTTGCTTGAGGAAGCAACCGCCTTACGCGAACTCGAACGGCAAAGCGCGCTGCGCGAACAGCTCAGGCAGATCCGCGAATCCAAAGCCATCACCACCGGCAATGCCGCCGCAACGCGCGAACGCGCCAAAGCGAAGGGCAAGGCAGCAGCGCCTGTGACAACCTCATTGCGCGAGACGCTGGGGAAACGCAGCGAACTGCGCAAGGCGGTGATCACGCGCGAGGTCCTTGGCACTCCGGTGGGCTTGCGCTAGAGCGAGAGGGTGTTTGGGCATGGCGGTTGGAAACCGCCGCCACTGGGCGAGCGAAGCTCAAGTACGCTACTATCAAAAAAATGACGCGGGTAATATACCCGCGTCATCATAAACAACCGCAACCTAAAGAAATTATATGGGCCATGGCAAAGGCGATGCAGCGATTGCCTTCACCAAACCCATGTCATTTTTCAAATCAACGCTTCCTTCTAAGCAGTCCGATGGAAGCCAAGGCTCCAAGCAAGGCCGTGGACGGCTCGGGAACCAGGAAAGTATAGGTGCCAGAACCGCTCTGTTCTCCATCATCAACATGTGTGCCGGAAATGCCAAACTCCAGCTGATAGGTGCCTAACGCCGTAAAGCCCCAATTGTAGTGAGTGTGCGAGCCAGCAAGAAGCTCGAAGGAGCTTTTAGAAGGATCAGCCGAATCAAGGAAAATGTTGGCTCCACCGAGTCCGTCATCCTGCCAGAGACGGAAATGACCCGGGCCATTGATGCTATTGAGAGAGATGGTGAGAGTCCCACCTACCCAGTCGGTCCCAACGAGTTCCTCCAAACCCACCCCAAGAAAGGGCACGCCTTGAGCAGCCGCATCTTGCTCGGTCTCAGGCAGCCAATAATAATTGGTTGATGCGACCGTAATCGTTGAGGTCTGCGGCACGACGATAACGAGGTCGCTCTGTTCGTATTCGGACTCGGTCGTAACAGCGATACCATCGATGATCGCGCCATCAACTCCTCCCTCATTGTGAAAATGTGGCTCAAAGCCTTGGGTGAGCGAGGAGTCGCCGTTGGCCTCCCCAACCGAAACATATCCAAAGGCAGGGCCATCCATATGTCCGCCCGTCAGCAAGGAGGCAGCAGGCACGGAGGCCGACAGGGCCCATGATGTGAGTAATAATGCTTTTTTCATAATGTTTGATGTCTGATTGGCCAGAGGCCGAAGGGATTCTGCAAAAATGCAAATAATTTGCAACTAAATTATTTTTGTTATTGCATATTTTTTGCATCTTATAATCATCCCCTCGACGCTGAGCCCCTCTGTGGTATCGCCAAATGATCAATCGAATGAGACTTTACCCGCTTGGAAAAACCCATGGATTTACCTTGGTCGAAATGCTGGTGACCACTGCCAGCGTTGTCGCTCTGGCATCAGTGGCGTTGGTCGCGTCGCGATCAACCTTGTCACGAGCCCAACAGACAAACTGCATGGGCAATCTCAAAAACATCGGCGCCGCCTTGCACATGTACGCGGCGGACCACAACGGCAAGTTTCCGGAAACCACACATACTACAGATTTCGACGAGGCTTGGATTGTAAAACTCGAGGCCTACCTCAGCGACTTTGATTCCGTTCGCATCTGCCCGGCAGACCCAAGAAAGACAGAACGGCTCAAAGCGGGCGGCACAAGCTACATTCTCAACAGCTACATCTTTGTGCCAGAGATCGACCCGTTCGGGGAGCCGATTGGAACTGCGCTAAACCGCTTGAGTGCGATACCCCAACCTGAACGCACCATCGTCGCCTTCATCTGTTCGGATCGCACCAGCCCGGGCCCAGGGAACGATCACACTCACTCCAATCAATGGTCATCATGGTCTGCGGTTTGCAGCGACATCGCTCCCGATCGATTTGGCGGCGGATCAAAGGAGCGAACGAAGGGGCGTTCAAACTACCTTTATGTCGATGGTAGTGTTCTCTCTCACGAAGCTGGAGAGATCAAACGCATAACCGAAGCAGGCATCAACATCGCCAAGCCACCCGGCATCGAAGACCTGCCATGAATTCATCACTCCCCATGCGATACACCATCTTACTGATTCTCCTGCTCGCGGCCCAATCACAGGCCGGACTTTTGCCCCTGGGGGAACATGTTGACATCCGCTTTGAATGGAAAAATGGCACATGGTCGTGCAAGGCTGCCACCTCAACCGCGGAACACAATCCGCAGTCCGTTTCTCTTTCACTCGGCGACAAGCCCTATGTCAGCGGCAACCCGTCAAATTCAGGAGCAAGGCACACACAGCCCGCATCTGCAGCTTTCGCCTTTACTGGCGTGCCTGCGGGAAATCCGTTGTGGATTGCGGTGCAAGGAACACCCGGCGCCGGCGAGGCATGGCCCGGTTTCGACAACAACCAATCCGGCATTTTTGGTTCATACATCCCCAACGACACTCGAGTGTCACAGACAACTGCAAGACCATGGATTAAAGTCTCACTGGTGGAACATGTCGCCCCCCACAACAGCAATGCACACTTTTCGATGTGGACATCAGGCCCGACACCCAAGGTCTGGATGTCTACCTTCAGCAACAGTTCGACAAACGACTATCACTACGCAGAGGGCACTCATAACCACATCAACTGGGGATTTAACACGACCGGCATCCATCGCGTCAGGCTGCGCGCATCGGCCTTTGCCGGCCCCGGTTCAAGCAATCCCACAGGCTCCAGTGAAGTCCACACATTCACTTTTGCCATCGGGCCGTTTGCACAGTGGCAGGCGCAGTACTTCGACGGCAATGAGCTAGAAAATACCTCAATCTCCGGAGTAAGTGCCGACCCGGATCAGGATGGGATGAACAATCTCATTGAATTCGGATTCGGCTTGAACCCACGTAGCGGAGGATCAACACCAACAGCCACAGGTCTCGGGCTTCCAAAGATGAGCCTTCAATCGGAAAATGGCACATCATACGAAATTCTCACCTACCCACGACGACGTGCCAACTCACAAATAAAACCGCTGTTATATCAGCCTCTTTTCGCCTCAGACTTGGCAGGCCCGTGGGTTTCCGGAAATACAATGACAACCACCTCCAATTTTCCTATTGAGCTAAACCACCTCAACTCAATCTGGGAGCTAGTTATAGTGACGCGCCCAGTAGGCACAACCAAACCCGTAAGAGGCTTCTCTAGAGTAATGCTTCAAAATTAGAGCGTTTTGCGAAAATGTGTAGCCGCTGGAGCGAGAAGATTTTGCCCCGGGCAAGGCGTTGCGACAATGGAGCGGAGCGACATATCCGACCCGAAGGGTCGCCCGCAAGGGCCGCACCGGCGGGTGCGGGCAAAGTGGATAGACATCCACTACTGAGCAAGAACGCAACCATGGACAAGGATTCCGTTTTTTCAAGGCCGGCGAAGCCGCAAATATACCACACCTAACCCCAACCACCGGCTACAGATTTGAGCAAAATGTTCTAAGGTCGAGCAACCTTCACACCTCCTGCCAGTCGTTGCCCATCCAGAGGTTGAGAATTTCGACAGCGGCCGCCTGATCGATCACGGGTTTTTGTTTGCGTGCATTGCGTCCGGCTTCGCGCAGCTTGGTGGCGGCGCTGGAGGTGGTAAGAGTCTCATCGACAAAAACCAATGGCACCGTGCCGATGCGTTCGTGAAGTTGCGAAGCAAAGGCGCGCACTTTTGCCGCAGCGTCGCCCTCGCTGCCATCCATGCGCAGCGGCAAGCCAACCACAAGCGTCCGTATCCCGCGAAGTTGCACAAGCTGCGCGATGCGCTCGATGGCATCGAGCTTCTTGCAATCGATCGTCTCAACTGGATGCGCAAGAATGCCAAAATCATCCGTCGCAGCGATGCCGATGCGGGCGTCGCCATGGTCAATTCCGAGCGCGGGATGCGATGAGTTGAAATCGGCCTTATTCAAAGTGTTTTGTGTTTGATGTGAAATCAGCGCGCTAATTTTGCTATGGTAATACGACCACTGATTTCACTGATGTACTGATTGAAAAGAAGAAGAGAATCATCACATCGGGACCTGAATACAAATTCTTCTCCTAATCAGTAAATCAGTGAAATCAGTGGTACAAATAGCCAAATTTCAGAATCAAAGCAAATGCTCCGGCAGCACATCGGTGAGCTGCTTGATGGCATCGGCTTGGTGACGATTGGCAACGAGCAGCGCGCCCTCGGTCTGCACGATGATCAAGTCATCCACGCCAAGCAACGCGACGCGACTTCCAGCGCGCGCATTGAAGACGATGTTGTTTTCCGAATCGATCTCGGTGAGTTCGCTGTTTGAGCGGTTTTCTTCTCCGTATTTCGGCAGGTATTTGGAAATCGAGATCCACGAGCCGACATCGTCCCAGTCGAAGGTGGCCTCGATGTTGAGCACGCGATCGGCCTTTTCCATGAGCGCGTAATCGATCGATCTTGCAGGGAGTTTGGGAAATTGCGCGGCGATGGTCGCGTGAATATCGCTGGAGCTGCGGACCTCGGAAATGAATTCAGCGAGCTCCGGCGCGTGGCGCGCGAGTTGCTCGACGACTGTCGGTATTTTCCAAACGAACATGCCTGCATTCCAGGTGAAGCCACCTTGGCGAAGAAATTGCTCGGCCAACTCGGGATTGGGTTTTTCGCGAAAGCACTTCACTTCGAAGGGCGGGTTCTCGCAATCGAGCCCGGCAATCACCGCGCGTTCACCGCGTTCGATGTAGCCGTACGACGGACAAGCCCATGTCGGTTGAATGCCGATCGTGACAAGCCCGTCCGCAGACTCCGCGCTGAGGATCGCGTCGCGCAACACCTCTTGAAACGAAGCGGTGTCTTGAATGAGTTGATCCGACGGAAGCACCAGCATCACCCCGTCGGGATTTTTCGCGGCGACGAGTCCGATGCCAAGAGCGACCGCCGGTGCGGTGTCACGTTTGGCCGGCTCGGCAAACACATTGGCCGCAGGCAACATCGGTGCGGCCGCACGCACGGCATCGACCTGCTTCTCATTGGTGAGCACGAAGATCTGCTCGACCGGCACCAAGCCATCGAGGCGACGAATGGTTTGCTCGAGCAGCGTGCCGGATCCGAAGAGGTCGAGTAGTTGCTTAGGCCGCGAGTTGCGACTCAAGGGCCAGAAGCGCGTGCCGGATCCGCCGGCAAGGATCAGCGCATAGGTATTGTTAGGTGATGGCATGACTCCGCCAAGTTGCGGGATGCCGCCCGCGTGGAAAAGCCGCAATCGTTAGAAATTTTCGTTTCCATGGTTGTCGCCACGCAGCCGATCGGCTAGCTTGGCGACATGTCAGCCGAACATTCCGGATCAAAACCCGTGTGGATTGAAACCAGCGCGCTTGCCGCACCGACCTTGCTTGGAGCGGCCGCAGGATTTCTGATTGGCGATCTGATGCATCGCAATGCCCGCCGGGGGTTTGGCATCGGCATCGGCGCGCTCGGCGTGGCTGCATTGCTTCCTTTTGTCGTTGATGGTCTCAACAACCTCGTGACCGGCCCGAAGAGCCGTGTCGGCGTGCGCCGCAGGATCCAAGGCATCCGCGACGCGGGCATTGGCGCACCGGATCACGACGAGGTCGACGCAGAGCTTCGCGAGCAAGGCTTGCTGTAAAATATCACCATTTGATTTCTCCCAACAAAAAAGCCCGTGATCAACTCACGGGCTTTTTAGTAAATTTGGGAGATCACCGCAATCAAGCGGCATCATCGGATCAGTTGGCGATGGCCACCACATTCACGCGGCGGGCTTCCCGATCAAACATCACACGGCCGTCGACGAGGGCGAAGAGCGTGTGGTCACGGCCGATTCCGACGCCAAGACCCGGATGCACCTTGGTGCCGCGTTGGCGGATGATGATGTTGCCGGCGATGACGGCTTGACCGCCGAATTTCTTCACGCCGAGGCGCTTGCTGCGTGAGTCGCGTCCGTTCTTGACGGAACCTTGTCCTTTTTTATGGGCCATGGAAGTAGGTAGGTGAAGTGTTAATGATTAACCGGCGATCGAGGTCACCTCGAGCTTGGTGAGGCTGCGGCGGTAACCTTTGGTTTTGTGGTAGCCCTTGCGGCGCTTGAATTTGAATGCCACGCCCTTGGGTCCGCGGAATTGGCTGAGCACCTTGGCGGTGACGGAAGCACCGGCGACGAGCGGAGCGCCGACCTTGACGGTCTCGCCTTCGCCCACGAGCAGGACATCGAACTTGATTTCGGAATCCACGGGCGCGTCGAGTTTCTCGACATCGAACTTCGTGCCTTGTTGAACGCGGTATTGTTTGCCGCCGGTTTTGATCACTGCGTAGGCCATGGCCGTATTGGGAAAGGTTGGTTGTGCCCCTGCGGGCGGGCGGGGAGAAAATCACGGAGCCCTCACCCGCGCAAGGTTTTTTTTGGCAGATTCGGGGGTTTTCGGAGAAATCGCACGCAGGCGGGTCATTTCGGCGAAAAATCCTGCGAATTGCGGAACACCGGACAGACAGAAGCCTTGCCGGATCGATGAAAAATTTATTCGCGGCGGACGCTTTGGAAAAGCGTCCCTGCCCTACTCCCTGCGCTTGAGCAGCGGGAATAGCACCACATCGCGGATGGTGGGCGCGCCGGTGAGCATCATTACGAGGCGGTCGATGCCGATGCCGATGCCACCCGCAGGAGGCATTCCGTGCTCGAGGGTCTCGATGAAGTCGTAGTCGACCTTCTGTTCCTCTTCGCCGCCGGCCTGATGCTCCAAGCGCTGGCGCTGCACATCGGGATCGTTGAGCTCGGAATAGCCCGGTGAAATTTCCTGTCCATTGATGATGAGCTCGTAGACTTCGACGGTTTGGCCGCCGGGAGTGAGCTTTGCGAGCGGGATCAGTTCGCTCGCCACGCGGGTGACGAAGCAGGGATCGAAGGTGTGCTCCTCGACCTTCTTTTCAAAGACCTGCTGCACGACTTCGTAGTCCTCCATTTCGGGTGAAATCTGCACGCCAAGTTCTTCGCAGCGCAGTCGGCGGCCGGCCGGGCTGAGTTCGAAGAAATCATCACCGGCAGCGAGCTTGATGAGATCATGATAATTCGCGCGGCGCCACGGACGTGTGAGGTCGATGGTGCGCGTGACATTGCCGTCATCGTCCTTGTGCTCAATCTTGAGACCACCGCAAAATTTCTCCGCGAGGTGACAGGTCATTTCCTCGACGAGGTTGGCCATTTCTTCGAAATCCGAAAACGCCCAGTAAGCTTCGAGCATCGTGAACTCGGGATTGTGGCGGCGCGAAATGCCTTCGTTGCGGAAGTTGCGGTTGAGTTCGAAAATTTTCGTATAGCCGCCGACCAGCAGACGCTTGAGGAAAAGCTCCGGCGCAATGCGCAGCGTGAGCGGCATGCCAAGCGCGTTGTGATGCGTCTCGAAAGGACGCGCCGCCGCGCCGCCCGCGACATCCTGCAGCATCGGGGTCTCGACCTCGAGAAATCCCCTGTCCTGCAAAAACTTGCGGATCTCTGCAAGCATCAGCGAACGCGTCACGAAGAGGTTCGCGCTCTCCGGGTTGCCCATCAGGTCGAGGTGACGCTTGCGGTATTTCGTTTCACGGTCGGCGAGACCATGAAACTTGTCGGGCATCGGCCGCAGCGACTTTGAAAGCACCGTGAAATTTTCGACCTTCACCGTTGGCTCGCCGGTCTTGGTGACAAAAGTTTCACCCTCGATGCCGATCCAATCGCCGCGATCGAGGCATTTCCACGCGGCGGCCTCGTTTTCGCCGAGGTTCTTGGTGCCGAGGTAGCCCTGAATCGATCCGAGCACATCGCCAAGCTGGAAGAACACCGACTTGCCCATGTCGCGCAGAGCGGTGATGCGGCCCGCGATCTTCACGCGGCGGCCTTCGGTGAAATTGGCGCGCAGCTCGCCCGGGGTCGTGTCGACGGAATATCTCGCACCGTACGGATCGATTCCGAGCTCGCGGAGTTTGGCGAGTTTCTCGCGGCGGATGGCGATGAGTTCGGCCTCGGTCGAATGCGTTTGTGGCGTGGCGTCTGCGGACATGATAGGCATGGCTTAAGCGCCCCGGCGGTCTCCCGCAAGAGTTGAAACGGATTGCCCTGCGGAAATCGCCCGCCTTGGCAAAAATTTCGCATGGCCCGCACCGCCATCCGGTGCTACCCCTGCCTCGGATGTTTGAGGTCAGGCAGAAACCGGAGATGGTCGAACGCGCGCTGCTGGTGCGCTTTTGTTTCGATCCGCGCGAAATGGATGAGGCGGAGTCGCTGCTCGAAGAGCTCGGCGAGTTGGTCAAAACGCTGGGCATCGAGGTGGTCGATTCCGTGCTCGCCCGCTGCCGCGACATGCACAAGAAATTGCTCTGCGGCACTGGCAAGGCCGATGAAATCGTCAGCCTCGCCCGCGCGCATGACTGTGATGTGATCGTCATCGACAATGGCCTCGCGCCCTCACAACAACGCGAGTGGGAAAAACTCGCCGACCTCTGCGTCATCGATCGCGAGGAGGTGATCCTCGACATTTTCGCCAAACGCGCGCAGACGAAGGAAGCACGCCTGCAAGTCGAGCTAGCCCGCATGCAATATGCGCTGCCGCGACTCGCACGAATGTGGGGGCACCTCGACCGCGAAGGCGGATCCGGCGGTGGCCAAGGCGGTGGTGCGGCACGCGGCATGGGCGAAAAACAAATCGAGGTCGACCGCCGACTGGCGAACCTCAGCATCGATCGCTGCAAGCGCGAGCTCGAACAGGTTCGCAAACAACGCCGCACCCAACGCAAGGAACGCGAGAAACTCGAAACCCCGCACGCCGCCATCGTCGGCTACACGAATGCCGGCAAGTCTACTTTGCTCAATGCGCTGAGCGGCGCCGATGTGATGGCCAAGGACATGCTCTTTGCCACACTCGACACCACCACGCGGCGCATCGATCTGCCCGATGGTCAACCGCTGCTGCTCACCGATACGGTCGGCTTCGTACGGAACCTGCCACACCGCCTGGTCGAGGCCTTCAAGGCCACGCTCGAAGAAGCGGTGCTCGCCGATTTCCTTATCCATGTGCTCGATGCCACCTCGCCGGAAATCGAGCGCTTCCACCGCACCACCCTCGAAGTGCTCGACGAACTCGGCGCAGAGGGCAAACCCACAATCACCGTCCTCAACAAAATCGACCTCGTCGAGGACCCCGAGCAAATCGCCTCACTCGCACGGATGTTTCCCGATGCCCTGCGCATCTCGGCATTCACCCGCGCGGGGCTCGATCAACTGCTCGATGCCTGCTCGGCCGCTCTCGCCGACCGCGTGCGCTGCCTCGACTACCGAATCCCCCAGCAACGGGCCGACCTCGTGGGCCTTTTGCACCGCGATGCGAAGGTGCTCTCGACGGATTACGAAGGAAACGATATCCTCGTGCGCGCGGTTGTGCCGCCGATGCTCGCCGGCAGGCTTGAGGCATTCGTGGAGCAACCGGCCTGATCCATCCCTCACCGCCATTTTCATGAAACGAATTTTCGTCATCACCACCTGCATCGCAATCGGCTTGGCGCAGGCACAGGAGCCTGGGACGGGTTCCACCGACCGGACTGTTCTCAAGGCATTGCCCATCGGTGGCGACGATGATATCACCTCGCAACCGCTTCCCGATGAAACGGAAATCGCAGCCGAGGCAGTACCCGCCGAAGTTGAAAGCACTATTCCCGCAACCGAAACCGCTCCAATCGTCAAAGCGGTTCCATATGTCGAATCGACCACGGATGACACGGCAAGCAACACCAAACCCGAAGGTCTGGAAGCGCTTCGCCTGCAGGTGTTTCTCGACAAATCAAACTTCGGCCCGGGCGTGATCGATGGCCGCATGGGCCAGTTCGGCGAGCTCGCGGTAAACTCATGGAATGAAGTCAACGGCCACCCGCCAGGCGACTGGTCGGCAGTCATTGCCGCTGCAAAAAAATCGGTGCCCGAGCCACTGACCACAGCCACCATCCCGAATGTCGCAAAGAAATGGGTGAATCCATCGCTGCCCACCAAACGCAGCCAACAGGCATCCGCCAAAAAGATGAGCTATCGCAGCATCGCGGAGTTCATGGCCGAGCGCTACCACACCGATGTCCCCTATCTCACTGAGATCAACCCCGGCGTGAAAATCAACGGCATCCAGCCCGGCGATTCGCTCGTCGTGCCGAATGTTGATCCCTTCGAAATCGAAAATCTCACCGGCGCCAAGTATGACGCGGACACCGCGCTCAGCGAACGGCATGTGGTGGTGAATACCAAAATCAACCAAGCAAGGATCTTCGAAGCCGCACCCGCCGCCTTGGTGGTTGATGAATCGGAGGATGGCACGGCGCCCGCAACCGCCAAGGCCAACCGCTCGCTCGTCGCGTCATTTCCCATCACGCCGGGCAAACCGCAATTCATCAAATTCGGCACATGGAAGCTGCTCAACATGATCGAGATGCCCTACTGGCGCTATGACCAACAACTGCTCGACACCGGCAAAAGAAGTGCAAACGCCATCAACATCCCACCCGGCCCGAACAGCCCGGTCGGCATCATTTGGAACGGCACCAGCAAACCCGGCATCGGCATGCACGGCACCTCCGACCCAGAAACCATCGGCCGCGCACGCAGCGCCGGATGCATCCGCCTCGCGAACTGGGACGCCATCCGCCTGCCCAACCTCATCCGCCCCGGCGCGACCGTGGAGATCCGGTGAGGAAGCGGGAATCGCCCACTTGATTCAGCGCTGTGAGAAGACGAGGCAAATCGGCGAGGGCACTTGCAGCTTGTGTGCGGTGGGCGTGAGTTTTCCGCTTTGCGAATCGATCGAGAGCACATGGAGATTGTCGGAATCCTGACCGGCAACAATCAGATAGGCACCGCCGGGAGCGATGGTGAAGTGGCGCGGGTTTTTCACATCGGCAACGGTTTGACCCATCGCAGTGAGAGCCCCGCTATTGGGATCGATTTGATAAGCCGCGATGGAATCGTGCCCGCGATTCGATGCATATAGGAAACGACCATTGGGATGAATCTCGATTTCAGCGGTAGCGTTGGGCTCCTTGAAATCGGCGGGCAGCGTGGAGATGGATTCTTTTTTCTCCAACTTGTGCCCATCGCGCACGAAGTGGGTGACGGTATTGCTAAGTTCATTCACGCAATAGACCCATGGCTTTTGCGGGTGAAAGGCCAAGTGACGCGGGCCATCGCCCGGCGTGGCTGATGCATGAGGTGGATCCGCGGGGCACAATGCGGCGGTGACGACATCGAGTTGATAAACAAGAATTTTATCCAACCCGAGATCCGGCACAAAGCAATGACCGGCGGCAAAATAGACGCCATGGGCATGGGGCGAAGTCTGCCTCTGAGGGTGGACGCTATGACCCTCGACGCGCATGGAACTTACGGCCTCAGAAGGAATGCCATTTTCATTCAGCAAAAAACTGGTGGTGCTGCCGCATCCATAATTGGCGACGGCGATGCTTTTCGCCTGCTCGTCCATGGCCAAATGGCATGGCCCCTTTCCTCCGCTCGGCACATCGGCGAGCAAGTTGAGAGTGCCATCATTGGCGAGCGCGAAGACCGCAAGTGTGCCGGTCCCATCTTGCCGCTCGCCAATCGAGTAAAGCAGGCTCTTTCGCGGATGCGGACAAAGGAACCCAGGTTCTTTGTGTGTCGCGGCAAGCATCAATCCTGATAGCTCGCCCGTGGCGTCATTGAATGTGGCGCAATAGATTCCCTTGCTGTCACGCACACTGCGCGTGCCGATGTAAAACTGATGCTGGGCGGCATGACAGGTCGCGAGCATGATGGCGGTGGCACCAATTATTCCAAAGCGCATGCCAATATGAGCGCACTCAAAAGTGATCGTGTCGAGAACTGACAGATCATCTAATGCCTGCCCTTGATGGATGCGGCTAATGACTCATCACACGGGAGGGGCCTTGGATTTTTTCATCCGGCAACGGTCGCTGCAAAATTTCACTTCGTCCCAGACCCGCTCCCACTTCTTTCGCCACTTGAAGGGGCGCCCGCAGGTGGCGCAAATTTTCTCGGAGAGCTGTTGTTTCTTCACACCTCGATGCTCGAAATTTACTTTTGGAGGAATCAAGGATATTCGGATGCTTGAGGTTGAAGTACGGAAAGGGCAACTCGCCGGTGGCGCTGCTGGAACTTGATGCTATCCTGCGCCGTCATGAGTCTGCATCACGCCTACCTCGGTTCCCTCGTCGCCGATGCCCTCGCAATGCCCGGCCATTGGTATTACGACCGTGAGGCACTACGAAACGACTATGGGGTGCTCGATCATTATCAAGCTCCGCGAAACCCGCACCCCGGCAGCATCCTCTGGCGATCGGAATACCACCCGCTCAACGAGCGGGGCGACATCCTTCGTGAGCAAGCGGTCTTCTGGGGTCGGCGCGGCATTCACTATCACCAATTTCTCGAAGCCGGTGAAAACACGGTAAACTTCCAACTCGCCACCGAGCTTCACCAGCAAGTCATTGCGCATGGCAACTACGATCCGGAGCGATGGGCACTGCGCTACATCGAATGCATGCTCACACCCGGCTGGCATCGCGATACCTACCTTGAGGAATACCATCGCGGATTTTTTACTCGCTACGCGCAAGGCAAAGCGGTCACCAAATGCGGGATCTCAGATGAACACATCGGCGGGCTCGCGCAAATCCCAGCGCTGCTTGCCGCACTGCCGGAGGATGCCGATTGGCGGTCCGCCACACGCGAGCACCTTGCCCTCACCCACCGCCACAGCAATGTTCAACGATCTGCCGATTGTCTCGCCCGATTGTTGAAATCCATCACCGCCGGCACTCTCCTGCGCGAAGCGATCGCGCGTGAAGCCGGCGATTGGTTTTCGAGCCGAAAAGCCGAGAGCTGGGCGAAGCGGCCGGATGATGAAATCATCGGCAGTGTCCTGAGTCCTGCTTGTTACATTGATCAGGCATTTCCCGCCGCCCTCTACCTGGCATGGAAATATTACGACCAATTCGACAACGGCATCGTCGCCAACGCCATGGTCGGTGGAGACAACTGCCACCGGGGCGCGGTCGTGGGGGCATTGCTTGGCGCAGCGAATGGCATCGATGATCGCTGGATCAAGGGCCTGAAGGCATTTCGCGAAACATCCAAAGATCACTGAAATGCAGGACGAACTATTCGCACATCCGACACCGGGCTTTGCCGCGACGCGCAAGGACGCGCTCGATCAACTCGATGCCTTCATCCCGTTTGCCGGACGCTACGCACGCGACAGAAACCATGTACTCCCGGGTCACACCAATGTGTCGAAACTTTCCCCAGCGATTCGTCATCGCCTCATCCTCGAATCCGAATGTGCAGCAGCTCCGCTCCGCCGTTATGCCGCATCGACCGTCGAGAAGTTCACCCAAGAAGTCTATTGGCGCCGTTATTGGAAAAGTTGGCTCTCACTGCGTCCGCAGGTTTGGACCGATTACCTCGATGAACTTGCCGTGCTGCAAAACGACCCAAGCATGGAAGCCACACGCGCTCGCGCGGCACACTGCGAAACTGGTGAAAGTGGGGTCGCCATCATGAATCACTTCGCGAAGGAGTTGGTCACAACAGGCTATCTTCACAATCACGCCCGTATGTGGTTTGCCGGATGGTGGATTCACATCGAAAGACTTCCCTGGCAACTTGGAGCCGATTTTTTCCTGCGTCATCTGCTTGATGGAGACGCGGCTTCCAACACCCTCTCATGGCGCTGGGTCGCTGGGCTTCAAACCCCGGGGAAAACCTATCTACCCCGCCGCAGCAATTTGGAAAAATACCTGCCAAGTGATGTTCTCGAGACGCACCATGAAGGTCTTGAGCAACTCGAACATCCTCAAGCATTGATCCTTTCCACCGAAGCGCGACCGGCGATCACCCGCCCCTCACTTCCACCCGCACCGCCACTGCGCGAAGGCCGGATCGGCATCTGGATTCATGAGGAAGATCTGCTCATCGAACAAAGCCCGCTCGCATCGCTTCACCCGAAGTCCATCCTCGCCACCTGCGACAACGCCACATGGAATCGCCTCCGTTATCCGAAAATCAAAACCACCTGGCTGCTAACCGCGATCGATGATGCCGCGAAGCGCGCAAGTAACGCCTTCGGAATTGATGTCGAAGTCCCCGCCGATGCATCCATCACTGAAGCCCTGCTTCTTTGGGCGAACAAGCACCACCTCCAACAAATCGCGACCATGCGTCCGGAGGTCGGCCCGCTTCACGATCAAATCGACCACCTCCATGCCGCTCTATCAAATGCCGGCATCGAATTGGTTCTCCTCGACCGCCCCGAAGACCTCGCCCTTCGTCCACTCGCCACCGGCGGTTTTTTCAGCTTCTGGGAAAAGATGCAGAATTCGCCAAAGGGTTGATCCGAGAGCGCTTGGCGACTGGTGGAGTGGTGGCTATCGCGAGCCTCATCGACATGACCACGCGCGAAGCGAATGAGCACGGCATTTCATCACACTGCGTTGTAAAGGCGGAGGAGGATTAGATCTCTTCCACGCCCGCTTCTTCTTCGTCCTCAGGCTTCTGGAGTTTGCGGAAGTGGATCTGCCCGACGCGGCGTCCATCGGTGCTGGTGACGCGCGCCTCGTAGCCGAGGATCTCAACGGTCTCGCCCACTTCAGGGAATCTGCCAAGCTGCTGGGTGATGTATCCGCCAACGGTGGTGACCTCGCCACTTTCGAGCACCAGCTCGGGAACATGACCACCCAGATCATTGAGCGTCATCGAGCCCTCGATCACAAACTCATCACCGTTCACGCGGGTGAAGGCCGATCGCTCGTTGTCGAATTCGTCCTGAATGTCGCCGACCAATTCCTCCATGATGTTATCGAGGAACACGATGCCCACCGGCGTGCCAAACTCATCGACCGCCATCGCAAGATGGGCGTGCTCGCGCAGGAAAAATTTCAACAGCGTGTCGAGCGGCATCGTGTCGGGCACGATCTTGAGATCGCGCTTGATCCGCATGAGGTCGGGGTTCGGATCGTTGATGAGCTTGAAGAGGTCCTTGATATGGATCAGGCCGATGGCGTGATCGAGGTGGCCTTTCACCAAGGGGAAACGCGTGTGCTTGCTGCGGATGGCAAGCTCGAGCGTGCGCTCGAAAGGCTCGTCGGCATCGAGCACGATCACCTTGTTGCGCGGGGTCATCACATCACGCACCCATAGTTCGTTGAGCCCGAGCGCGTTGATAAGGATCTCGCGTTCGGTCTCGGTCACTTCCTGCGATTTGCCGCTTTGCGTGACGAGCAATGCGAGTTCCTCGGCCGAGTGCGAGTGCCCGCCTTCGCTGACCGGCTCGATGTTGAAAAGGCGCTTGAGCAGCCAGTTGGCCGTACCATTGAGCACGCGAATCGCCCAGTGGGCGGAGCGGTAAAATGCATGCAGCGGAGTCGCCAGCGCTAGTGTTGTCGAAACCGAGCGGCTGATCGCCAGCGATTTCGGCATCAACTCGCCGATCACCACATGCAGGAAAGTGAATGACACGATCGCAAGACCAAAGGAGATCAGCTTGACCCACCAGAGCGACATGCCCGTCATCAGGAGCAGCGGCGCGACGAGTGCTTCGACGAATGGCTCGCCGAGGAAGCCGAGTGCGAGCGAGGAAATCGTAATGCCAAGCTGGTTGGCGGAGAGGTAGCCGTCGAGGTGATTGACCACATGCAGCGCGATCTTGAGTTTCGCTGGGCGGTTCTTTCCTTCGGCCTCGAGTTGGCTTGGGCGGACCTTGACGATGGCAAACTCCGACGCGACGAAAAACGCGTTGAGCAACAGGAAGAACAGGATGCCAAAGAGATAGAGCAGAGATTTGCCAAGGCTTGGAAATTCGCTGGGAGGCAAACTCGTTGCCGATGCCAGAAAATCTACAGTGAGGGGAAGTGCCGTCATTGGAGAACAGGGTCAGAGTTTTTCGTACACCCCTTGATCGCGCCTTTCGAGCACGGTGAAGCCGACTTTTTTGGCGTCGCTCACCGAGAGCGGCTTGGTGATCGTCGGCGTGTTGATGCGCGAGATGACCTTGCGAACGGGGTGCTTGCACAACGGACAGGCAACCAAGGGAGCGCGATCGATGGGGCGGCGGAGTTCAAATCCGCGAGCACAAACACGACAGGACCTTTCAGGATCCTCGGGTTCTTCAGAGCGATATTCGTAGATCGGCATTTGGGGGGCGCGGACCGGGTAGTTTCCGTTCCACGCCACAGAGAGCGTATTCCGTGCCAGCTTACCAGCTAGACTTGGTTACGCCTGGGAGCATTCCCGCCGAGGCAAGCTCGCGGAAAGTGATCCGGGAAAGACGGAAGCGGCGCAGGAATGCACGACGGCGGCCGGTGATTTCGCAACGGTTGATGAGACGGGTCGGGCTCGCATCGCGTGGCAGCATGGAGAGACCAACATAGTCCTTCTCTGCCTTGAGTTTGCGGCGGACTTCTGCGTACTTATCGACGGTTTGCTTCTTGCGCTCGTTGCGGGCGATCCAACTTTTCTTAGCCATAATTCGGGGGGCGGATTAAAGGGGGGGGCGGGCGGTGAACGCAAGCCCAAAGTTGAAAAAATCGCCGCAGTTTCGAGAAATTTGACAAAAAACCGGCCATCGAGGCTGTTTGAAAGGCCCGAATCGGGAAGTTTTATCGCCGATTTCCGCAAATCCGCGCTCCTGCATGGCTCAGACCGGCTTGTACTTCATGAGCTTGAAGCGCTCATGGTAGGCACCGCGGTTGAATTTGCGGCAGCAATCGTAGCAGGCGACCGTGCGCTGGATCGGGCGGACGCGGTGAATGATGCCGAGGCAATTCGGGCAAATGTACGAATGGTTGCGCTTCATGCGACGACGCTTGAAGGGCAGCGTGTGGAAAGGCTTCTCGCCGGGGATGCCGAGCTCGGTGCAGGCGGCCTGCCATTCGTCGCCGTGCGGATCGATGTGCCGACGACCGCAGCGCTCGTAAGCGACGAGGTGGGCGAGCTCGTGCTTGAGCGTGCGCCAAAGTTCTTCGGGCTGGCAGTCGCGCAATTTTGGATTGAGTTCAATCGTGCGATCCGGCCACCACGCGCGGCCGGCAGTGGTCTGCATGCGTGGGTTCCAAACGACCCGCACCTTGCGTGCGAGCTCCGGCAGGGCAAGGTCATTGGACGCCTCGGTGCACCATGCCGTGAGGCCGCCATCCTCCCTCGTGGGCCGCTCTTTGACCGGTGCCGGAAACCTCAAAACCCGCAGCCAAGAGGCCCATCGGAATTCCAGTTGCGGCATGCTGCGATCCATCTACCACACAATTAACATTCGAACTCGAAATTGGCAACAATCCATGTGCAAAAAAACACACAAAAAATTCGATTGTTTGCGAACCGTCGCGCAGGGCAACGATTTAAGCAACCAGCAATGCCCTGAAGCACATATGACGCGCGAAGATGCTTGCGGCAAAGACTACACCACCGAGAATGATACGACACATGCAAAAGTATCCTTCGGGCACTTTGGGCGCACTTGTGATGGCGGCGCTGATCTCGGCGAGCACCGGCCTAATGGCACAGAGCGTGAACGAGTCCGGCGGCATCGCCATGATCCAGGCCGAGCAATCGCCGCAGATTCAGGCGCGGTCGATTGATGAGGTCACCTATTCATGGCAGGCCTCGACCAGCATCCCGGGTTATTCCGGCACTGGCTTCATGGAAACGACACCGCTCGACGGCTCACCGGTCACCGCCAACTGGAGCAGCACAAGCCCCGAGATGCGCTACACGGTCAATTTCACCCGGCCGGGAACCTATTACGTCTGGCTGCGCGGCTTTGCCGAAACGGCCGATGACGCGGAAGTGAGCGTTGGTATCAATGGTGTAGCTGCCAACCAGCCGGTGCTGAATGTGAAAACCCTCAACAGCTGGAGCTGGACGAACAGCGGCCCGACATCGAGCACCCCGGTGAGCATCGCGGTCCCCTCGGCCGGCAACCACAACATCCACATCTGGATGCACGATCCCGGGTTTCGCCTCGACCGCATCCTGCTGACGCAAAATTCAAATTACACCCCCGAGCTTTCGGCGGATTTCTGGCGCAACCAGAACATTTACCAGATCATCACAGACCGCTTCTTCAATGGCGACAGCGGCAATGACAATCTTTCGCCGAATTTTAATCCCACCGATGGCGGCCGGGCGCACGGCGGTGACTTCAAGGGCGCGGAGCGCAAGCTCGACTACATCAAATCACTGGGAGCCACCGCGGTATGGATTTCGCCGGTCCTGCTCAACGGCAATGGCGATTACCACGGCTACGCGGCCACCGACTTTTATCAAACCGATCCGCGGATGGGATCGCTCGACGACCTGAAAAGTTTCATCAATGCAGCGCACCAGCGTGGGATTTTGGTGGTCAATGATGTGGTCGTGAACCACGGCAGCACCATCGTCGACAGCACTGACGCGGGATTTCCGAATTTCAAATATCCGCCCGACGGCTACGCGCTGCGCTACAACAGTTCGCGGCGCTATGCTGCTCCATTCGACAACGCGGCGCTCGGCGTGCCGCTCGAAAACCTTTTTCACAACAACGGCGCCACTCAAAACTGGGGCGATGCCACCCAGGTCGAATACGGCGAGCTTCTCTCGCTCGACGATTTCCGCACCGAGACAAGCTATGTGCGCGACCGCATGGCGGAAATTTTTTCCCACTGGATCCAAAGCGTCGGCTTCGATGCCTACCGCATCGATACGGTCAAGCATGTTGAAATGGGATTCTGGGACAACTGGTGCCCGCGGATCCGCGCGGCGGCAATAGCGGCCGACAAGCCGAACTTTTTTCAATTCGGTGAAGTCTACGATGGCTCCGATGCAAAATGCGGTTCCTACACAGGCACAAAATCCACCGTAAACTACAAGATGGAGTCTGTGCTGGATTACCCTCTGTACTATCAGATCAACAGCGTCTTCGCCTCCGCCAGCGGCAACACCGGCCAGATTGAGTCGCGCTACAACAACCTCAACGACACCAACTACGACGCATCGTCGCTGATGTCGCTGGTCACCTTTCTCGACAACCACGATCAGCCGCGCTTTCTGAACACCACGGACAGCAACCCGGAGCGACTCGAGGTGGCACTTGCATTTCTTTACACCGCCAGAGGCATCCCCTGTTTGTATTACGGCACCGAGCAGGACTTCATCGGCGGTGGCGATCCGAACAACCGCGAGGACATGTTCGACGGGCAGTTTGAAGAAGGCCCCTCGCTCGGCGACAACTTCGACATGACCAGTGCCCGCTTCAAGCTGGTCGCCAAGCTCAACAACCTACGCCGACTTTACCCCGCGCTGCGCACCGGCACCCATGTGAACCTGTGGGCGAATTTTTCATCGCCAGGGTTGTTCGCCTATGCGCGCCGCCTCAACAACGAAGAAGTCTTCGTGGTTCTCAACACCTCGACAGCCGCACAGTCGATCGCTGCACGGCCAACGATCCACCCCGCAGGCACGGTGCTGATGAATGTGCTCAACCCCAGCGAAACCGTCACCGTTACCAGCGGCTTCGACGGCATCCCCGCAATGTCCATACCGGCGACCTCGTACAAAATGTTTGTCGCGCAATCGCAATCGCTCGCGCTCTCGCCAGTCGTCAACACGATCGCGCCAGGCCACGACCAAACCTCGATCTCGCCAGCCACACTCGTCACGCTCACCTTCAGCAAGCCGATGAACACCGCCACAACCCAGGCGGCATTTTCCATCACGCCAAACACGACCGGAACCTTCGAATGGAGCGCCGGCAACACGGTGCTGACCTTCACACCGACATCGAATCTTGCCGCCAACACCCTCCACACGGTGCGACTCGAAAGCACGGCGACCGACTCGACCGGCATTCCGCTCCACGGCGCCTTCGAATCGCGCTTCACCACCGGCGCCTCATCGAGCCTCGCACGCCCGACCATCAATTCGTCATCCGCATCCAACATCGTGATTTCGACGGCCACACTCAATGCCACCGTAACGCCGAACGGAGATACCACGAGCGTCGCGTTCGAATATGGCACCAGCGTTTCCTACGGCAGCACCACCAGCTCGCAATCAATCGGCAGCGGAAATTCACCGCAAAGCATCGCCACAAATCTCAGCGGACTCGACGCCAACACGACCTATCATTTCCGCGTCATCGCCACCAACGCCCAGGGCACAAGCTACGGCCCCAATCAGACCTTCAACACCTCCACCACTTTGCCGCAGGCCACCACGACACCAGCCTCGTTTGTTACCGCGCGCTCGGCCAACCTCAATGGCACAGTCAACCCGAACGGCGTGCCCACGACCATCCACTTCGAGTACGGAGTGCAACCAAATGTGTTGTCCAACACCACCGCGCCGCAGGATGTTGGTAGCACAAGCGGCAACCTCGAAAAATGGGCATCGATCGCCGATCTCACTCCGGACACCACCTACTTTTTCCGCATCGTGGCCACCACCGGCAGCGATGTGATTTCCGGCTCGGTGCAATCGTTCACCACGCTCTCCGTGAAACCGCTGATCATTTCATCGAGCGCGAGTGGCGTGACTTCCACTGGCGCGACACTCAACGCCACGGTCAATGCCAACGGCGCCGCGTCGAACGCATGGTTCGAGTACGGCACCAGCGAAAGCTATGGAAGCGCGACAGTCGCGCAGGACATCCCTCTCGCCGGTGGCAACACCACCATTTCGACGACGCTTAGCGGATTGGCGACAGGGCAAATTTACCACTTCCGCGTTGGCGCATGGAACACCAACGGCATCACCTATTCTGCCGATCAAACATTCTCAACCGGCTTCCCGCCACCAAATGTGACCACCGGTGCCGCAAGCCCGGTGAGCTCAACCACGGCAACCGTCAGTGGCACGGTCAACCCGAACGGCCGAGCCTCAGGCTACTGGATCGAATATGGCACCGGAAACAGCCTCGCATCCAGCACGCGTAAAACCGCCAGCGACAACGCCGAAGGATACGCCAACTTTTCCTACACCTCACCGAACAACAACGGCGGCAGCGGATTCGGAACCTACAATTTCTACACCACCACCAGCTCGTCACGCGGCGGCATCCTGCTCGTCACCGCAAACAGCGACAACGGCACCGGAAACCGCATGATCGATGGCGCAAAATCCTTCGGCATTCGCGCCGGAAGCTCAACCACACGCGGCGCCCACTCGGGCTACCGCACGCTTTCCGATGGCAACCAGCAATTCGGCAGCTGGACCTTTTCCATGCGCTTTGATGTCGACAACACCAAGGGCTTCTCCGGCGTCAACCTCAAGTCATCGACCGACACCTCCTTCGGCGCAGGCGAGCTACTCTCGATCGGCATCATGCCCACCAGCGGAACCCTCGGCGGCAACACCGGCATCATGATCACCGACGCCGCCGGCCAACACATGATCGACCTCGGCGCTGAAGTGCGCGGCAGCATCGTCGATGTGAAAATCGATTTCGACACGCTCACTGGCGCCTACACCAGCGGCGTGAAATTCCGCGCCGATGCAAATTACAAAACCTACGCCGGCACACTCAAATCCTCCGGCGCCAGCGTGAAACTCGTGGCATTCGGTTACCTCAACTCCAACAACTCCGGAGCCCCCAACCAAAACCTCATCTTCGACAGCCTCCAGTTCAACAACTACGCCGCCATCGGCAGCAGCACGAACGCCACCCCGATTTCCCAAGCCCTAGGAAGCCTCACAGCGAACACGATTTACACCTACCGCGTCGCTGCCAGCAACTCGGTCGGCACCACCTACGGTAGCAACCAAACCTTCGTCACCGGACCTGACCTGACCCTTTCCAAAACACACAACGGCAGCTTCCAAAAAGGAGGCAACGGAAGCTTTTCCATCCTCGTCACCAACGCCGGCAGCACCGCAAGCAACGGCAGCGTCACCCTCACCGAAACCCCACCCGCCGGAATGAGCATCAACTCGATGTCCGGAAACGGATGGACTTACAACGCGAGCAACCAAACTTGCACCCGCTCAGATTCGCTCGCTGCTGGAGAAAGTTATCCAACGGTCACGGTTGATGTCACATTCAACACCGATGCCGCCACCGAACTCAGCAACACCGCCAGCATCTCCGGCGGCGGCGATGCCAACACCACCAACAATTCGGCCACCGACTCGGTCACGCTCTCGCCGGCGCTCACGCCAATCGAAACATGGCGCCAGTTGCACTTCGGCTCACCCGAAAACACCGGACAAGGTGCCGATGGAAACATTGTGGCCAACGATGGCATGCCCAACCTGATGAAATACGCGCTCGGCATCAATCCCACCACTCCGGGCGCCAGCGCCGCACCAACAGGCGCCCGCCAAGGTGGATTACTCAAACTCACCTTCACCCGACGCCGCGATGCCACCGACATCACCTATCGCGTCGAAAGCACCAACGATCCGACCACTGATTGGACCACGCTCTACTCGAGCGCGCAGACCCCCTACGAAGGCGGCCAAAACGAATCATCACCCGTAACGGTTTCCGACAACCCGCCCATCAGCACACCGACCAAAAGGTTCATGCGGCTCAAAGTCACCCGCCCGTGATTCCAAAAAAATCGCCAACCCGCAGCGCCGCCCCAACAGGAACCATGCCCCATCACGGTAGGGCGATGCGGCCCCGCAGCGCCGACTCATCTCATCAAGCACCGGACAGTCCCGCAAAATGATCCCATCCGCCGCTCAAGCTGATGCCCTCGCCCTCTTCGACCAGCCGGCCGATCACCGTAAGTTCCAAATCCGGGAATCGCTGCGCCCACGCCGCCTGCAATTCAGCTACCCGCTCGGGTACCATCGCAAAGAGCAGTTCGTAGTCCTCACCATCGCCCAAGGCCTGATCCACCCCGCAGCCCTCCTCACGCGGCAGGGCCTCAAAATCCAATTCAAAACCACAGGCCGACGACTCCGCCAAACGCGGCAAATCCTTGGCCAGACCATCCGAGATATCCATCATTGCCGCGGGCTTGAAATTAGATACCAACCAGTCTGATTCCTTGATGCGAGGAATGAAATGCAGGTGCTTATGAGCGATCGAGCCACCCAGCCGGCCAGTGACTATCAGGACATCGCCTGGCTTGCCGGTCGAGCGCAGGACCAGCGCTTCCCGCGCAACGCTGCCGGTGGCGGCAATGGAAATCATCGCAGCGGATCCCTCGGGCACTCGTGAAGTCTCCCCGCCCGCCAACCGCGCATCAAAGGCCCGCAAGGCCTCGCCGATCCCCTCATAGAGCCCCTCGGCCCATGCCAGCTCGGTTTCCGGCGGCAGGGCTAGGGTCACCAAAAAGCGCTCGGGCCGCCCGCCCATGGCCGCAAAGTCCGAAACCACCCGCGCCACTGCTTTCCAACCCACCTGCCTAGGGGCCGAATCAGCCGTGAAATGCACATTACATACCAAAGCGTCGGTTTTCAAAAGCTCAAGGCGCGCCGACCCCCTAGGATACTCGACCACCGCGCAGTCATCACCGGGTCCAGCACCCGGCGCGGGGTCGCAAGGGACCTTGGAAATCAGCCGGGCAATGAGGGCATCCTCGCCGATGTCACTGAGGCGGCTCATGGGGCGGTATCGAGTGGGATATTGAAGTGGCGAGCCGCCATTTGCACGGTCACGGTAGCGCTGTTGAAGCAGAAATGCACGGCGATGGGCGCCCACAACGAGCCGGTTCTTTCATAAATCCAGACCAGCAACAGGCCAAAGAGAAACAACGGCAGTAAGGCGCTCAAGTTGCCATGGGCGGCCGCAAAAAACAGAGCAGTGGAACACGCCGCCAACCAAGGCCCCGTGAATTTCTTCGCCACCGGGTAAAGAAAACCACGAAAAAGCAACTCCTCGCAAAGCGGCGCCACAAGCACCGCCGCCAATCCCATAAGCCACAGCACCATGGGGTCCTCGGTCGTTTGCAGAAGCTTCACCGATTCCTGTATGGTCTCCGCGCCGAGCGATTCCATCCACTGCATGTAGCCGCAAGCCTGCAGCACGCCAAAGACCAGCCACATGGTGAATACCGATGCAGGCGCGATGACAAACACCTTCGGCCACGCAGTCCAACGCAACCCCAGCCAATCAACAACCGCCGCGCGGCGCGTCATGTAACCCAACACCGTCGCCGCAATGAAAATTTGAAACCCGATGTTCATCACCAGATCCGACGCCGCAAGCTCGCGATCCAGCGAAGGCGGTGACGCCAACGAGGAAATAACCAAAAAAGAGAAGGCGGAAAAAATCAACGCCACCGGCAGCAGATCCAAAGGTTGGCACAGACCCACCGACACTTTTCCAAAAGGCAGGGGCGGCGGCAGCACGCGTGGAGGCTCGAGCGGATCCGACTCCGCGCTCTGCGGCACCCGCCTCAGCAGACTCATTGCAGCCACAACCGGAAAGATCAACGCCGCAACGACAAATGCCGCAGTGATGACAAAGGGGGTGGGATCGTTTGCCGCATTCATGCTTCGCTCGGAAGGCGCCACAGGCTGCGCCGGCATTTGCAAAAGTGCCAATGGAAAATCATGCTCGTTATGTCCGATTATTTGCCTTGAACAACATCGCCCACGAATTTTAGCATGAGCTAGAATTAACACCCAGATGACACAATGGCCGCACATGACATGAGCGATTCCTCCCAAATCATTTTTCATGCACCGGAAATCGATCAACTGGCGCCGCTATTTCCCGCGTATCACATCGAAACCCTCATTGCCACCGGCGGCATGGGCGCGGTCTATCGCGCAGTGCAAAAGTCGCTCGATCGCACGGTTGCCATCAAGATCCTGCCGCATGAGTTCAGTCAGGATCAAACTTTCTGCGCAAGCTTCGAGGCCGAGGCGAAGAGCATGGCGCGCCTCAATCACCCAAACCTCATCGGCGTGTATGATTTCGGTGAAGTGGGTGGCATGCTCTTCATCATCATGGAGTTCGTGCCGGGGCAGTCACTTTTCCATTGCGCCCACGGCCATGCAGTCGAGCCAAACGAAGTGATCCGGCTCATCACCGGCATCTGCCAAGGCCTCGCCCACGCACACGAAAACGGCATCATCCACCGCGACATCAAGCCGTCGAATGTCCTGCTCGATCATCACAACGAGCCAAAGATCGGCGACTTCGGCCTCGCCCATCCGGTCGGATCCGGACATCAGGAAGGCGCTCAAATTTACGGCACCCCAGGATATACCGCACCCGAGGTAGTCAATGCTCCGCAAACAGTAAACCACCGCGCCGACATTTTTTCGATCGGTGTCCTGCTTCATGAGCTCATCACCGGCAAGCTTCCCGCAGACGATCCCAGACCCGCTTCGCTCATTGCCGGTTGCGATCCGCGCTTCGATGCCATCATCCGCCGCGCCACTGAAGCACTCCCCGAGTTGCGCTACCCGAACGCACGCCAAATAATCGCGGCCCTCGCAAGCATCAAACAACCACTCGCAAGAACTGCAGCGACACCCTTCGCAGCCCAGCCGACCCCACGATTTTCATCGACCCTTCCAGCGCACAAAAAAACAGCCGGAATATCAGTATTTTACCGCATAACCATGATTGCCGTCATGGCCGGAATCGGATTCTTGATCTACAAGCGCCTCACCGGCCAAGCACTCGTGACCCAGCGCACCGTAGTCAACGCCCAACCACACAAGGAACCCTCCCCCGCAGCGACTCCGGCTCCAGCTCTGGAGGCCGAAATCCCAAAGCCAAGCCCGGCAACGGAACCAACCCATCCTACACCCGCACCTGAGCCTACACCCGCACCTGAGCCAACACCCGCACCTGAGCCAACACCCGCACCTGAGCCAACACCCGCACCTGAGCCAACACCCGCACCTGAGCCAACACCCGCACCTGAGCCAACACCCGCACCTGAGCCA
>JBIKIR010000077.1:0-4906 GCA_044361475.1 Luteolibacter sp.
GATCATGCGCGGGGATTTCTTATGGCTGAGTTCATGGGCGGGCAAGTGGAAATTCAGCCAGGGCGGCGGGATTGCCTGCGCTCCGCTCCGGCCAAGCGGCATGCAAGGCCCTCCTCCGGGCCTTGTAGGAGAGGCTTGCTCGCAAATGCTCGCGATGCTTTCGAACCCACGGCCTCCTCGTCCCGAACGAGGCGCGCTACCAGGCTGCGCCACGCCCCGACAATTAGATCATGCGCGGGGGAAAGATGTGGGCAAGATGCCCACGCTCCTTGAGGACACGGGCGGGCCTCCCATGCCCCCCTTATGAAGGAGCGACTTCTTCACGCGCCCTCTCCATTAACGAATAACCAATAACTCTTCCCCTCCGCGTCCCTTGGCGACCTTGGCGGCTTTGACTCCGGTGCCCTACGTCCATGTCAACAGGCTTCGCTATTTTTGATGTTCGCTAACGCTCACAAGACATTGCGGTAAATCTTTTCTAAAAGAGTCGGCGCTGCAGGGCCGCATCGCCCTACCGCGACATGGCCAGCATCAGTTTTGCGGCGCGCCCACGGCTTGGAGCTCGGCTTGATAAACGACGAGGCTGTCGGCGGGCACGGGCAAACGCAGCGGGCCTGCGGCATCGAAGTTCGAGGCATCGCCCGCGCTATCCGCGCCAATGGTTAGCACCGGGCGGAGTTGCTTGCCGTGAGTCTTGAGTGTGGCGGGGAGGTTCATTGCCTGATTCGCGGTGCCGGTCACGCGCGCTTCGCCAGAGGCATTGATCACGACCACGGCAAATGATTCGCCATCCTCGGTGGCGCGCGCGTAGGCGAGCACCCCATCGTCGCTTGAGTCCGCACCCGAGTCGGTCCACAGCGGGATGAAGGAGCCTGTTCGAAGCACCGGCAGTTTTTCGCGCAATGAAATGAGTGCGGAAATTTCCCGAAACGAGGCAGATTGTTTTACTTCGTCGATGGGTGGCGCGCCATGGCGTGGGAAATAAGTGAATCGTCCGGTTTCGCCGTCCTCGCCGATCTTGCCATCCGCATCGGGCGTGGCGAATTCCGTTCCATAATAGATGCATGGGATGCCGGGCAAGGTGAGCACGAGGCCTTGGGCGAGTCGGTTGCGGCGTTCGCTCACGCCGGCAACGCGGAAGCGGTTGAGGCCATCGTGGTTTTCGATGAAGGTGATGATTTTCTGCTGCGCGTTGAGGCCATCGGGTCCGGGGTTGGGATTGTAAACCGGGCGGCCTTTCGAGTCGTTTGATGTGCGGGTGAGCAAGGCTTTTTCCAGTGCCGCGGGCGAGCCATATTGGCCGTCGGGGTGGCGCAGGTATTCGCGCGCGCTGAAGCAGAATTGGAAATCAAGCACGCCGTCGAGTCCGAGTTCCTTGCTTGCGGGCCAATCCGAGCGCCAGGTGTAGCGCCCGAGGATCTCGGGGTTGCCGTCGTAAATTTCGCCAAAAAGCAATTTGTCGGCAGCCTTTGCGCCGAGGCGCGACCTGAGGCGCTCAGTGAATGCATCCCAGAATTCGTGGTGCACATGCTTGATGGTGTCGATGCGCAGTCCATCGACGCCGACATGGCCGAGGTAAAAATCATAGATCGTTACAAACTCATCGACGAGGTCATCGAAGTGTTCGCCATCGGGATCGGTCCAGAAATCGCGCAGCGAAAAGAAATCACAGGCGACTTCCTCGCCATCGGTCTTGCCGAGGCTGTCGGGAGAAAACCCCTTGCGGCCATAGCTTTCCAAGCGCGCCAGCGAGCCTCGCGTTTCAATCGTTTTGCCCAACAGCTCGCGCGGGCCATCGGGCTGCACCTTCGCCACATTCCAGCGCGGCACATCCGCCCACTTGGCACTGGCGTGATATCCATCGCGTTTGAACGGCTGCACCCATTCGTCCTTCTCGCCTTCGTCGAACACGCCGTCGTTGTCGGCATCGTAGTAGAAGACTGGGCCGGCGTGATTGAGCACGACATCCTGGATGACCTTGATGCCTTTGCTGTGCGCGAGTTTTACAAAATCGCGATAGTGCTCCATGCGGCCATTGGCATCATCACTGTAGGGTTTGCCATCGAGCGACTCGCGGCTCACGAGGTGCGGATCAATGTCGAGCCAGTCTTGCGTCCAGTAACCATGGTAGCCGGATTTCCATCCGCCCAGATCGTAGCCCGATCTCCACACATTCTTGAGCACGGGTGTGAGCCACAGCGCGGTCACGCCGAGGTCGTTGAAGTATCCGGTCTTGATGGCTTTTTCCAATCCGCGCAGGTCGCCGCCGTGGTAGAGGTTGATGTTCTCCTGCGTCGGGTCATAAAGTTTCGTATCACTGCCCTTTGGAATGTTGTTGGCCGTGTCGGCGTCGCGGAAGCGGTCCGTCATCACGAAATAAATCACATCCTCGCTCCACGGCCGGGCGGTGGCGCAGAGGCACATTGCCAACATCAAGGTTACAAGTCGCATAAAAGATCCACTCGCTAATGTTTCCCCGCCGCCGACGGTTGGCGAATTCGCCGGGAGAAACTCACGGATTTCCCGCAAGGCGGCTCTCGATGAACTTCATCACATCGCCCCTGCCCTCGCGCGAAACGGCGGAGCTGACTAGAATTTCCGGCTCCACTCCGATGCGCGCGGCGACATGCTCGCGGAAAACAGCGGCATTGGCGCGAGTTTTTCCGGCAGACTGCTTGTCGGCCTTGGTGAACACGATCACGAAAGGCACGCCCGTGCCGCTGAGCCATTCGATGAAGTCCATGTCGATGCGCTGCGGCGGGTGGCGCGAATCGATCAGCACCAGCACGCAGCGCAAGCAAGCGCGGCGGCCGATGTAATCGCCCGAGCGTTCATTGAAGGCGTGGGCTTCCTCCTTAGCGACTTTTGCAAATCCATATCCTGGCAGATCGACGAGACTCCATTGCTGGTTGATCAGGAAAAAATTCATCAGCCGCGTCTTGCCCGGCGTTGCCGAAACTTTGGCCAACCCGTTGCGGCCGGTGAGCAAATTGATCAACGACGACTTGCCGACATTCGAGCGGCCGATCAGCGCGAATTCCGGCAGATCCCAATCCGGGCATCCGCCCAGATCGCTTGCGCTGGTGACCAAGTCGGCGGATCGAATCTGCATGCCGCGTAGAATCGGTCGCGGAAAGAGAGTTTCAAGGTTCAAGTGGGGGGCGAAGACAGAAGATGAAGAAGCGGCTTTCCGTTGGCATGGACCTTTGTCCGCAAAGGTCCGTTGATTGAGTTGTGATCGAAGTAGCGGCCCATGCATCTTTTCCTGTGGACGCTCACGACTCATTTGAATGTTAAAGGCGGCGGGCGGGGACGCCCGCGCCACGTGGCCCGGACGTCCCCGCCCGGAGCCTCCAACCAAAAAGTTACTCCACTTTCCACAATCGAGCGCAGCGCGGATTCTGGTGCTGGCCAATGGCTGCTGGCTTCCTCCTCTTCTCACCCAATAACCAATCACAAATAACCAATAACTCTTCCCATCGACGGCCTGAGCGGCTTTGCTCATTCCACTCGATGCGAGCCGATTGGAAATCCGCGAAATTTTTCACTGTAAGCATGGTTGCGCTGTGCCTTGCGTGCTTGCCTGCGTGTTCGTTGTTCAAGCCGAAAACTCCCGAGCCCGCAAAACCTGCCGAGGCAAGCAAGCCCGCCGATGCCGTACCTGTGGCGACCATCGTGCCCGAACCCGCGCCCGAACCATCGAAGCCCACGATGCCGGATGACGGATTGCGCCTACCCGACATGCTCACGATGCCGCAGGATAACGAAATCAAAGCTTCCGCTTCGGCACCGCCCGCCAATCCCTCCGAGCCTGCGCCCGTTGTCGCACGCCCACCTACGGATCCGCCCGCCCGGCTAAAAGCCGAAGAGCCCAAGCCGGAGTGAGTTGCTTTTTCTCTAGCGCTGATTGAATCGAGCCATCTCGCGCTGCGCTTCGCGAAGTTCGACTTTTTTCTTAAGATCCTGACGCTGATCGGAGTGTGTCTTGCCCTTGCCGACGCCGATCTCGACCTTTACCCGTCGGTTCTTCCAATACATCCGCAGTAGCGGCAGTGTGCAGCCCTTGATCGCGGTCGCGGCGGCGAGCTTGAGGATCTCGCGCTTATGCAAAAGCAAGCGACGCGGGCGCTTGGGCATGTGGTTAAACCACTCGCCGGCGGTCTGCCATGGCTGGATGTCGCAACCGTAAAGAAACACTTGGTTGCCTTCGACGCGGGCAAACGCATCGGAAACATTGATCTTGCCGGCACGGATCGATTTGACCTCGGTGCCCTTCAGCTCGATGCCAGCTTCGAACTTTTCAAGGATATGAAAATCGCGTCCGGCCTTGCGGTTGGTAGCGATTTCCGCACTCATGAAATCTCAAGGCCAGAAGCAAAGGCGATCACGCCTCAGCCTTCTCGACCAACTGGATCTTGCCCTCGATGATTTCCGTGAGGGCGATGTCCGCAACCCCCATGCTCGGGCGGACGGGGATAAGTGGCGAACGACCACTGTTCAACTGGCGCACACGCTGCGACACGAGGTTGATTAATACGAGGGGGTCGGTGACAATTTCAGATGCCTTTTCGAGGAGGTCGCTTTTCATAGGAGAACCGGGAAATCGCGAATCCGGCCGCTCTTGCCCGAACGGTATCACGTTCTTTGGCTGCGGTGACGGAACTTGTTCGCTCAAGTCTGTGGAGGTTGGAGGATTGTCGCCCCCTATTCGGGGCGGGCCGAAGAATCAAGCAGGTTTTGAGCCCGCTGACAAGCCCAAAGTCGATAGCGCCGCCAATTGCGCATTGCGCCAAGTAGAATGACACCGGCGGGCCAGCAAAAAAGTAGCTGAGGAAGGTCGTTGCGCCAGAAATAATGACACCCAGATGCAAACGATATCTGGAATCATGAGTCAAAAGAGCAAAGC
>JBIKIR010000048.1:0-16626 GCA_044361475.1 Luteolibacter sp.
TTTATCCCAGGCGTCATCAATTTGTTCTACGATCTCATTTCCGAGTTTGGGAAGTGTTCTCATGCCGAGATGAGGTTCTCCCTAAATCACCGATAGGTAAAGTCAAATATCTATTAGACTTTGGTATTAGAATAGAAAATGACGGCGCACTCCAATTGTGGTTGTCTATCCACTTTGCCGGCTTCCTCGGCGCGGGCCTAACAGGCAACCCTTCGGGTCGGCCATGTCATGTCGCTCCGCTCCGTTATCATTATCGCAACGCCTTGACCTGGCCAAAATCTTCTCGCTCCACCAGCTAGACCTTTTCGCAAACTGCACTAGGGCGCCACAGCCAGACGCTCGGGGCTCGTATCGCGCTCGAACAGAAATCCGTTTTCCTTGTAGGTCTTGAGACGAAAGTGAGTCGCGCTCGAAAGCACGCCTTCGAGCGAACTGAGTTTTTCGGAAACGAAGCTGGCCACATCTCGGAGGTCATTGCCCTCGACGACCACCATCAGGTCGTAGCCACCGCTTGCCAAGTAGCATGAAACCACCTGATCAAAGCGTGCAATGCGCATGGCAAGGCGATCGAAACCGCCACCGCGCTCGGGCGTAACCTTCACCTCGATGAATGCCGATACCGCCGTGTCGCCAGCCGACTCGGGATCGATCACCGCATGGTAACCGAGAATCGTGCCGTCCTTTTCCCACGATGCCACGCGCTTGGCCACCGCCTCTTTGTCGAGCGAAAGCAAATCAGCCAGTTCCTGATGAGTGAAACGGGCTTTGCGGCGGAGCAGTTCAAGCAAGGGATCGGTAGACATGGCTCTGTTGAGTTGGAAGATCTGTGCCCTTTCACATCAGGGAACACAGGTACTTTGCATAATTACACGGATGGGTGGAAACCGAAAACTTCGCGATTTTTCCATGCGCCGACTGACGGCATCTCACGGCAGCGATCAAGCAAGCGTGTCGCGCAGGCGTTGGATGAGCATGGCATCGTCGTCGCGCCCCACGCGGCACAGCGCCTCGGTGAGTTCATCGAGCCAAAGGCACAGCAGGCTTCCGGGAGCGACGCTTCCCCGCAAACGCTCGCGCCCTTCGCGCGTGATTTCACCATCGGCCAGCAAGGCGGACTGCAAGTGAAGTTGGCCGCCATCCACGCAATCGACGATCAGGGGATGACCCTCCTCATGAATGCGGCAGAGAAAACGCCCGGGGTAATCGACGATCTCGACATCGAACTCCATGCGTTGGCCGACGAGCAAAAAGATCATGCAGAGGCCAAGCGAATGGGATCGGCCTTCGGTCAAGACCCACGCGAGATCGCAATTCGACGGATCCGCTTCCGCCTCATCCTCGAAGACGAAGCGCTCGTTGCCGAAAAGAAATCCTCCAAGTTCGCAGGCCGATACAACCGGATGCTCCCATGCCTCCTCGACCAACAAATCAAGCGCATCGGAAAGCGACTGCCGCATCGTGATGCCGTCATGCAGGAAATCGGAGATCAGCCGCAGCATTGACTCCAGCGTTTCCCAGTCGTCAGTCAGCGCCGCCGCACCACCGCTTGGCACCGACCACTCGCGTTCGAGCGTTTCACGGCGCGCAACACCCAGCGAACGGCTGAGCACGGATTTTTCCTTGGACGAAAGTTGGCGCGGAGCCGAGGCGAGCCAATCGCTCAAATCACCGCCGCACAAAGCCAAGCGCTGCGCCACCCGCTCACGCACTTCGGGCGTGTCGTCATCGAGCAAACGCAGTAAGGCATCGAGCTCCTCCGAGGTCGGCGGATCGCTTGCATCAACGGTGCTGCGGGTCACGGGCATGAATGGATGTTCAGTGCCAAAAATAACCGCAAGCGGATGCGTGAGACAAGGAAAACCATGGTCGGCGCGTCGGGCGAACCTTTGGGAGCAAAAGCTCCTGCCATTCAAGGAATGGACGGATGGTGCGCGATACTGGGTTCGAACCAGTGACCCCCTCCGTGTCAGGGAGGTGCTCTACCACTGAGCTAACCGCGCTTGGCTTGCCGCCGGGGCGGCGAATGTATGACCAGCCTCGCGGCGTTGGCAACCTCTTTTATCGGTGATGCCTTCACATTTGCGGGTCTTGTTGAAATGACATCGCTCGCGATGCCAAAAAAAGAGGCGGGAGATCCGAAGACCTCCCGCCGTTGACATTTCGTCATCCCTGAATCGCGGGTGGCCGCCCATCAGGCGCGACCACTCCGGCGATTCGATTGGACGATTGGATTATTTCTTCTTCGCGGCCTTCTTGGCGGCTTTCTTAGCAGCCTTCTTGGCAGGAGCCTTTTTGGCGACTTTGGCGGCCTTTTTTGCTGGGGCCTTCTTAGCTGCCTTTTTGGCTGCTTTCTTGGCCGGAGCCTTCTTGGCAACCGTCTTCTTCACCGCCTTTTTAGCAGCCTTTTTGGCGCTTTTGGCGACTTTCTTCTTCACCGCTTTCTTGGCAGCCTTCTTGGCCGGAGCCTTCTTCACTGCTTTTTTGGCGGGGGCTTTAGCCGCTTTTTTGGCTGCCTTTTTAGCCGGAGCTTTCTTGGCAACTTTCTTTACGGCTTTCTTCGCGGGCTTGGCCGCGACCTTTTTCTTTGCTGTTTTTTTTGCAGCCATGGTTTTGTGTCGTTGGAGTTCGCGTTCTATGTTTGTTTTCTCTTCCGGCGTTAATGTGCCAGCGGAGAGTATCGCGAGGAGCGCCTCACCGAGGCGTCCTCCAAAAGCGTTGGTGAGGAAATCGTGGGTCGCGCGCTGCACGATCACTTCCTGTGAGTAGGCAGCCTGATAGACATGCGCCCTGCCGATGCGAGCACGCTTCACCAGATTTTTACGCTCCAGATTCTGCATCACGCTCAGCATCGTGGTGTAAGCGCGATCCTTGCCATCGGGCATCGTTTCGTGGATCGCGGCAACCGTCGACGGTCCCTCGTGCCACAAAACCGAAAGGGCTTGCAGCTCAAGATTGGATGGGTGTGACAACCTCGCCATGCGTTCGCAACCTTGTTGCTAGTCGTGATAAAACAAACATTTAAGAAATCGGTCAAGTTAAAATGTACAGATTTTTAAGAAAAGTTTACAATGCTAATTTCGATCTCAAGCGCGCGAAATTACGATGAAGATCGTAGATTCAAAAACAAGGCCGCGCGCATCAACGATCTAACATCGATCGAAAACAAACTCGTTGTCGCGCGTGATGCGATGAGGCGCGTGAGCTTCATCGCGCATGCACAGTCAACAATGATGATCGCACAACGCGACAGCGAACGCAGAGTCATCGCGTGAATGAAATCCTCAACACGTGACCGACGCATCGATGGAAATTTCATCCGTAAATCATGCGGCGTGAATGGCTGCGAATCATCGCTATTTCGATTCACGATCCGATGTGCGGATGCATCGACAGGCACGCGAATGACCCTGCCACCCGTTTTACGAGTGCCTCGCGGAGGCTTGGTTTATCGGGGTGGAATGACCATCTTGCGGCCGAGCACCACCACATCATTGGTCATGCGATTGGCCTGGCGGATCGAGGCTGCGGGGATATTGTACTTCGCGCTGATGCCCGAAAGCGTATCGCCTGCCACAACGGTGTGAATGGTGGCCGCGCCGTATGGAGTGGATGGCGGAGGCGGCGGTGTCATCGCTGCGCTCGGCTCGGGCGCGCTCGATGGAAGCGGTGCGGCGGGCGCTGTGTTGGATGCTGCGGAGCTGGTGGTGCTGTGATCGTAAGCGGCAGGCGCATCGTAAACGGTACTGGCTGGATCGGTGACCGTTGTGGCTGCCTGGTCCGGGGTGGCGTAGGAATTCGTAGGAGTATCGTAGATGTCGGCGCGGCGCGAACCACAGGAAACGAGCGTGGCGGCAAAGAGCGCGGGAGTGAGAATGCGGATCGGAATCATGGTGTTGGCGGGTGTTTGGAGCTGAGCGCGGTGCTATGCCGCACAGATTTGAAACGCCACAAGGCGGCGGGTTTATTCAAATAGATTTCGGGCGGAAACGGAAAAAGTGTTCGGCGGCTTCGTTGATATGACGCGCAAGTTCGTCGGGCGATTCACCGCGCAGCGTGGCAACAGCCTCGGCCACATAGCGCACGAAAGCCGGCTCATTGCGCTGGCCACGATGCGGCTCGGGCGCCAGATAGGGCGAGTCGGTTTCGAGCATGAATGTCCCGGCTGGGCAGCGCATCAGCGTGTCGCGGATCGCCTGCGCGTTCTTGAAGGTCAGCACGCCGCCGAAGGATACCAGCCCGCCAAGCCCAATCACGCGCGAGGCTTCTTCCCTGGATCCGGCAAAGCAATGGAACACCGCACGGACGCTGCTGTGGTGCTGACGGTAAATTTCCAGCGCATCCTCAAACGACTCGCGGCCGGTGGCGTCGCGCGTGTGGATGACCACATTGAGCCCGGCCCGCGCGGCGAGTTGGAAGTGACGTTCGAGAAAATCGCGCTGGCGTTCGCGGAAATTTTCATCGGTCCACCCCTCGGGCGCGGGATGATAATAATCGAGGCCGGTCTCGCCGATCGCGCAGACCCGCGGGTCGGTGACAAAGGCGGCAAGTTGCTCCGGCGCATCGTCCGGAGCGTGATGCACATCGCAGGGGTGGATGCCGATGCAGGCATGGACTGCCGGGTGCGTGGCGATTTCAATATTCGCAGGCACATCGTCAAGGCTGGTGGCAAGCGTCACCATGCGGTCGATGCCGGCGGCAAGCGCACGATCGATCAGGCCCGGCACTTCGTCTTTCGAAAAACGGTGCGATCCGAGATGGCAGTGGGAGTCGATGAACATGGATCAGCGATTCAAGGCCCGCAGGAGACCTCGCACTTTGTCGAAGTCCTTTACGCCCGGTGACGACTCAGCTCCGGATGCCACATCGAGCGCCGAAGGGTGAAGCATTTCCGCGGCGCGCGCGGCGTTCTCGGGTTTGATCCCACCCGCAAGGATGAGAGGCAGTTGCGGGTGCTTTGATTTGAAATCAAGCGCGGTGTTCCAATCGAATGTCTCGCCGGTGCCACCATAGACGCCGGGCGCGTGGGCATCGAGCAGGACAGCGGCCGCGCGGAAATCTTCCACACGTTCGAGGTCGGCATGCGTTTTCACACCGATTGCCTTGATGAACGGAATGCCTGCCTCGCGCAGTGCCGCGGCATCGACGAGAGTTTCGTCGCCGTGCAGTTGCACGAGATCAAGCAGACCCTCGCGAACGAGGCTGATCTGCAATGTGGCCGACGCGTTCACAAACACCCCGACGCGCAAAATGCGGCCTTCGAGCGCGGTCAGCCATCCGGCCCCCGTGCTTGCGACATGGCGCGGCGAGCCGGACCAAAAGTTCACACCGATCGCATCGACGCCGAGCTCGACGAGCCTTTCCGCGTCCGCCGTATTCGTGACGCCACAGACCTTGAGCGACACGCTCTGGTGATCGAGAAAGGATTCGAGCCGGCTCATGCGGCAGATGCTAGGTGAAGCCGACCGGTTTGGCATTCGCAAATTTCAACTCATCCATCCAGCGATCCACGCCGACTCCGACAGGCCAAATGGTTCTTGACGCCCCGGCCTCGGACTCATGTCTTGATGCAATACGCCGAGTGTCATTTCACACGGCCGCAAACATCATCAGCAACCCATGCAACCCGACCCGCAAGACCACCACGACTTCATCCACAGCGAGGAATTCCTCCAAGGCCTAATGAAACGTCAGCTCCGCCTTTCCATCGCCTGCGCCTCGGCATTTCTCCTGCTCTTGCTCGGGTTGCCTCTGCTCAATTACTTCGCGCCGGATTTCATGGCACAACGCGTCGGTGGCTTCACCTTAAGCTGGCTCGTGCTCGGAGTGCTGTTCTTTCCCTATGTCTGGATCATTGCGCGCTGGTTCATCACCCGCTCGATGGCGCTCGAAGCCGCTGAGGTCGAACTCGCCCGCGAAAACAATCGCAAGAATTCCTAAGCCCCCGCAACGATCATGGACTTTTCACAAATCAATCCCTGGATCCTCGCCCTTTCGGCCATCACCGTGGTGGTCACCATCTGGATGGGTTTTCGCTCGGCCAAGACATCGAAGTCGGCCTCCGATTTCTTTGTCGCCGGTCGCTCGGTGTCGGTCGGTTGGAATGCCTCGGCGATTTCCGGCGAATACCTCAGCGCCGCAAGCTTCATGGGCATCGCCGGCATGGTGATGTCCGCCGGCTATGATGCGCTGTGGTACCCGGTGTGTTATGCCTGCGGTTATCTTTTCCTGCTGCTCTTCATCGCCGGACCCCTGCGCCGCTTTGGCGCGTACACAATTCCGGATTTCGCCGAAGGCCGCTTTGATTCGCCGCTCTTCCGCCGCATCGCGGTGTGCTTCGTGCTCTTCATCGGATTTTTCTACACGATGCCACAAATGAAAGGCGCGGGTGTCACGCTTTCCTACATCCTGCCCGGCCTTCCCTACTGGGTCGGCGTGGTGGTCGTCGGCGCGGTGATCACGCTCAATGTCGCACTCGGTGGCATGAAGGGCATCACGCTGGTTCAGGCGGTGCAGTATTGGATCAAAATGTTTGCGATCTCACTGCCGATCTTCGTGCTACTTTCGATCTATGGCGGATACGGAAAAAATCTTTCGCTCAATGAGACCGCCGCACCACCTGCCATCGAGCGCAGTGTCGATGCAATCGAGCACGCGCGCAAACCGTTGCCGGAAAAAGCGCCGAAGGATGATCAATGGATCGCGCCCTTTGGTCCGCTCACGACCAAGGCCGCCAAAGCCGCAGGCCTCTCGGAAGAGGAAAGCCGACCACTCTCGCTTATTTACACTTACTCGCTCATCATCGCACTCGTTTGCGGCACGGCCGGACTGCCTCACATCCTCGTGCGATTTTACACCAACCCCGATGGTGTCGCGGCCAAGAAAACAACGATGTGGGTAATGATCCTGATCGGCGTTTTTTATGTCTTCCCGCCGGTGTTTGGTGTGCTGGGAAGAAATTTCATGCCGGAGCTCTACAACGCCACTGGATCAAAGGGCCCGGACAAGGTCGTGCTCGAACTCCCCACCCTGTTGGGCAAAGGAGACATCATGGGCTCGGTGCTGAGCGGTATCACTTGCGCGGGAGCCTTCGCGGCCTTCATGAGCACCTTCAGCGGGCTGCTTGTTTCGATGACCAGTGCCGTCGCACATGACATCTATGGCCGCATGCTCAAGCCCGACTCCACTCCCGCCCAACGCATGCGCATGTTCAAGATCGCCGCCATCGTCGTCGGCGGTCTTGCAATGCTGCTCGGCACGCAAGTCGAGCTTCTCGACATCAACTTCATGGTCGGTCAGGCCTTTGCGATCGCCGCCGCGAGTTATTTCCCGCTGCTCTTCATGAGCGCGTGGTGGCGTGGCATGACGATGCGTGGCGCGGCCACCGGCATGCTTGGCGGCGGCGTTCTCGCGCTTGCATGCGTCACACTCACCAGCGTGAGCGATATCATTGCAAAGAACGGTCAAGCCGCCGCCCTCAAAGCCGGCACGACATGGTCGCCCAACGCGCTTTCGATCTTCTGGCAAGAGCACCCACTGCTGCGCATCCTCGCCGAGCAACCCGCCATCTGGACGGTGCCCACCGCGATCCTCTTGATGGTGATCGTTTCCAAAGCCACCCGCTCACAGGTCCCCAGCGACGCCCGCATGAAAATGCTCGTGCTCCACGCACCGGAAGCCTTGGGCCTCAAGCAGGAATACATCCAGGAGCAGCAGGGCCACGGGCATTGAGGGGTAAAGTTATGGGTTACTCGTTATGAGTTATTGGGGGGCACACTTCTCGCCTCCGTTGCGAAAATCAAAAGCGCTTGCATATGACTGATGACGATATATGATATCATCCAATGCGAACCATCATTGATATCCCCGATCAACTCATTGAAACGCTGGACCGCATGGGGACTGCCCATCGAAAGTCCCGTGCGGCCTTGGTGCGTGAGGCAATTGCGGAATTTTTACGGGTAAAATCCACACCAGCGGCAGAAGCTGCTTTCGGGATCTGGAAGCATCGAAAGAAAGATGGCGTCAAGTATCAGGCCGATCTGCGCCGCGAATGGGAGAGCCGATGAAAGCCGTCTTCGATACAAACATCCTGATCGATTACCTGAATGGGATTGATGCCGCGAAGGCAGAACTTGCCCGTTACAGCATTCGTCAGATCAGCGTCATTTCCTTCATCGAGGTAATGGCGGGAGCAAAAAACGCCACTGAAGAAAACGCGATTCAGGGTTTTCTTGGCGCATTTGAAATTCTGGAACTCTCCGCCGAGATCGCCAGAGAAGCCATCTCGATTCGCAAGCAATTCCGTCTCAAAATTCCCGCCGCGATCGTTTACGCAAGCGCCCGAACCCAAGGATGCATGTTGGTATCGCGCAACACCAAAGATTTGAAACAGGAATGGCCTGATATCAGGATACCCTACCAAATCAGGTAAAAACATTTAGCAAGCACCCGACCCGCGCGACAAAAATGGACGGTCTCGGAGTCAGAGAAACACTTTTGAAAAAATTGCCGCTCCCCTGTAAGCCGGATTCTGTCCATCCCGCTTGCGCGGGACTGTACGGTCATTTCTCTCACTTCGCCGGAGCGAAGCGCCCCGCTTGCGCGGAGTGCGACTAATACCCGGAGATTGACGGGCGGGCAGCCCTTCCCCTGTTCTGTCTTGCACCACGCGGGGTTTGCAATGCCGCTCCGGTTGCCCTCGGCGCGGTGGGCTCTTACCCCACCATTTCACCCTTACCTGTGCCCTTGCAGGCCATCGGCGGTATGTTTCCTGTTGCACTTTCCGTCCGGGTCCCTCGCGGTTCCCGTCCCCCACTTTCATGAGGCGCGTTGCCCTGTGGTGTCCGGACTTTCCTCAACTCCCGCTTGCGCGAAAATTGCGACCGTCCGGGGAGCGGCAAGGGAGAGAATGCCCCCGTTCGCGATGAAGTCCAAGGAAAAGATGCACCGCCCACCCGTATGCAGGCCTTTCACCCGATCAAAAACACATCGAGGAAAATCCAAAGGATCATCACCAGTCCAAAGATCAGCTTGATGCCCATGCCGGCGACAGTACCTACCAATGAACCCACGCCCGAACGCAGTGCGGCGGCCATTTGCTCTCTGGCAAATGCGAGCTCGCAAACAATCGCGCAAAGCAGCGGACCAGCCAGCAGGCCGATCGGCATGAAAAACATTCCGAGCACACCGCCGACCAAGGCACCGATCACTCCCCAACGCGTGCTGCCAAATCGTTTTGCCCCAGCCGCACCACTCATGGTCTCAAGAACCTGCGAAATGATCGCCATCAGCGCCAACAAACCCAAAGACCACCAACTCAGCCCCGAACCCTCCGCTCCAAGCATCAGCCGATGCCCAAGCGCCGCCATCAGCAAAAGCAAATGACCCGGCACGAAAGGCAAGACGCAGCCAACAAATCCGGCGATGAGCAAACAAGCCGTGATCGTCCACGCAAGGCCAAGCCCCACGCCGTCGAACGAAGTAACCGATTCAAGAAACTCTTTCATACAATACTTTCTGCAAACACAGGCTTCTCACATGACCACAGATTTTACTGATTTACAGATGAAATCGTATCGGAATCTGCCATTCTCAAAAATCAGTCAATCTGTGAAATCAGTGGTTCAAAAAACTCATTCATAAAGCACCTCCTGCAAATACAAGCCATCCGCCGGCGCGCAGTTGGGTGATTTTCCCAAAGGCAGACCTGGGGGCTGATCCAACAACGCAGCAAGATCATCCATGCGCATGCGGCCTTGTGCGGCGTGCACGGCAGCACCGGTGAGCAGCCTCACCATTTTGTACAAAAATCCATCACCGACAAAAGTGATGCGATAACCATCCGCGAGCGTCTCAAGTTCCGCGCGATGAATCGTGCGATGCCAATCCATATCGGCTTGCTCGTTGCCACGATAAGCGGCGAAGGCATGGAAATCGTGATGACCGATGAAGAGATCGAGCGCGCGTTGCAGCTCGACGGCATCGAGCGCGCGCGGCAGATGCCATGCGAGTCCGGCCTTCAAGGGCGGCAACACCGGATCAGTGCAGATGTCGTAGCGGTAAATTTTCCCGATCGCCGAAAAGCGACTGTGAAAATCCTGCGGCACTTCCTCGCAGGCCATGATGCGAATGGTTGCCGGCAATTTGGTGTTGAGCGCCGGCACCCAGTTGTAGGCGTTCATCGAACTCTCGGTCGGCGCGTCGAAATGCGCGATCTGACCAAGCGCGTGCACGCCGGTGTCGGTGCGGCCGGAGCCTTGGAGCTTGATCGGTTGTTTCGCCACTTCTTCCAACGCGCGCAAAATGAAATCCTGCACGGTGTTGCCGCAGGCCTGCGATTGCCAGCCGTTGTAGGGACGACCGTCGTAGGCGATGGTGAGTTTGAGTCGCATGGATCCGATGGCGATGGCCGCCGCGCCGATCGAACCCGCAAACAGCTGGTCCCGCGAGCGGAATCGTCGGCAAATCCAGTGTTTCGGCCGCGGCGGGAAGGCTTATTTCACGCTTTGCCAATCGCGGGTTCGTCGCTATGGTCCTCCCCTTCGATGTCCATCGCCGAACAGTTCCAGCAGCATGTCCTTCCCACCTACGGGCGATTCGCGCTTGTGCCGGAGCGTGGCGAAGGTTGCCACCTTTGGGATGCTGACGGAAAACATTACTATGATTTCTGCACCGGCATCGCCGTGTGTTCGCTCGGCCATTGCCACCCACGCTTGGTCGAGGCGATCCGCGAGCAAGCCGGTAAATTGATTCATTGCTCGAACCTCTATCAGATCCCACTGCAGGCGGAACTCGCGGAGGAAATCAACACCCACCATGTCCGCCTACCGGGCAAGGTGTTCTTCTCGAACTCCGGCGCTGAGGCCAATGACGGACTCATCAAATCCGCTCGCCGCTTCGGTCACAAACGCCCGCAAGCGGATGGCTCGCCACGCTACGAAGTGCTCACCTTCCTGCAATCGTTCCACGGCCGCACGCTTGGCTCGATGTCGGCCACCGGACAGGCAAAAATCCAGGAGGGCTTCGATCCGCTCCTTCCCGGCTTTCGTTATCTCCCTTACAACGACATCGCGGCACTCGAAAATTCCGTGCGCCCGGAGACGGCGGCGATTTTGCTCGAGCCAATCCAAGGCGAGGGCGGAGTCAACCCCGCCACGCCGGAATTCCTACGCGCGGTCGCGGCCCTTTGCAAAAAGCACGACCTGCTTTTGTTCATCGATGAAGTGCAGGCCGGCTTCGGCCGCTGCGGCGATGCGATGGCATGGCGCATGATCGCACCCGAAGTCGAACCCGATGGCATCTCGTGGGCCAAGGGCATGGGCGGCGGCGTGCCGATCGGATCATTCTGGCTCAGCGATCGCGCGATCGACAACGATGGCACCGCACTTTCCTCGCTGATGGGTACCGGCTCGCACGGTTCAACCTACGGCGGCAACCCGCTCGTCTGCGCAGCCTCGCTCGCGGTGCTCAAAGAAATCCGCGAACAAAATCTCGCAAGCCATGCCATCCGCATGGAGACCCGCATCCGCGAAATGATTCTTTCGTGGAAACTTCCGGTCATCACCGAAATCCGCGGCAGCGGACTGCTGCTCGGCGTCGCGCTTGATCCGGCATTGATCCCGACACCCGAGGGCAAAACGCCCGCGTTGGTGGTCGTAAGCAAACTCATGGAACTCGGCCTGCTGGTTCCACCCGCCGGACCCAACACGATCCGCCTCCTCCCTCCACTCAATGTCACCGCCGATGAAATCGACGCGGCACTCGCGATCCTGCGCGAAGGCTTGATCGCCATCTGAAACACCACCGTCATGAAGAACCTCCTTTCGATCGAACAACTCAGCGATGACGAAATCGGCTGGCTGATTGATTCGGCCTCGCACCTCAAGGCCACGCGCGGACGCGGCGGCCAACCGCTTGCCGGCCAAACATGGGCGCTGATTTTCACGAAGTCATCGACGCGCACCCGCGTCTCATTCGAAGTCGGCATCCGCGAGCTTGGCGGCTTCCCGATGTTTCTTTCAAAAAACGACATCCAACTCGGCCGCGGCGAACTCATCAAGGACACCGCCCGCGTGCTCGGCCGCATGGTCCACGGCGCGGTCATCCGCACCTACGCGCAAGCCGATGTCGTGCAGTTCGCCGCTTACTCCGGCATCCCGACGATCAACGCTCTCACCGACGACGAACACCCGTGCCAGATCCTCGCCGACCTTCTCACGATCCGCGAAAAACTCGGCACTTGGGAAAACCGCAAGATCGCATTCATCGGCGATGGGTTTTCCAACATGACCCGCTCGTGGATGTGGGCCGCCAAGCACCTCGGCTTCGAACTCGCCGTGGCCTCACCGCCAGCCTGCCAACCACCGGCGGAATTTCTCGCGCAACTCGATGCGCCGAATGTCTCGGTCAGCGATGATCCGCAGGTCGCGGTCAGCGGTGCTCATGTGATCAACACCGATGTCTGGCTCTCGATGGGCCAGGAGGATCAAAAGGAAAAAGAACTCGAGTTCGCCGGCTTCCAAGTGAATGCCGATTTGCTCGCCCACGCCGCCGAAAACCACATCGTGCTCCACTGCCTGCCAGCCTACCGCGGCAAGGAAATCAGCGAGGAAATCCTCGAACTTCACGCCGACACCATTTTCCAACAGGCCGAAAACCGCCTCCACGCGCAGAAAGCGGTGCTGGTCGCACTCGTGAAACCGTGAGCATTCGGAGCTTGATCCCTGTCAGCAGCACACCCTTTTCCGGTGGGCTATTTTGCTACTTCACCTAAGTGCAAAACATTGCCTCTTGACCTTATCCACACCGTGTGTACTCTGCATTGGTGACGAGTCGAGATGTCATCGACAGACTGAAGCTTGAAGGCTGGATGTTGGTCAATGTTCGCGGCTCTCACCACCAATACAAACACCCGACCGGTGGAAGCAGAGTCACTGTACCTCATCCTAAGAAAGATCTCCCGAAGGGGACTTTGAGGAACATACTTCGCCAAGCTGGTTGGGATTGGCCACCGCAATAACCATGAGATACCCAGTCGTCATTCACAAGGATCGCGATTCAGATTACGGAGTCACCATTCCGGATCTGCCCGGATGCTTTTCTGCGGGTGCCACCGCGGACGAAGCGCTTGGCAATGCGATCGAAGCCATCGAGTGCCATGTGGAAGGCTTGTTGATCGATGGCGAGAGCATCCCTCAAGGAAGGCCTATCGAGCATTACCGCGCGAAGCGGGAATTTGCCTCAGGCATCTGGGCGCTGGTGGATGTGGATTTGTCCAAACTTTCGGGGAAGGCCAAGCGCGTCAACATCACCTTGCCTGAGCGAATTCTCGCACAGATCGACTCCTTTGCATCGCAAACAGGTGACACCCGCTCAGGGCTGCTTGCCCACGCCGCCTTGGAATACGTCAGCGCCCACACGAAATAAGAGGCGCGCCAAAATAGACCATGTTCGAGACGACCCTCGTCAAACAGCGAGCACATTCGGAGCTTGATCCCTGCCAGCGCCCCCCGCATCTTTTGCCCGCACCCACGCACGAGTAGCTCAGCGGTAGAGCAACCGGTTTACACCCGGTCGGTCGGCGGTTCGATCCCGTCCTCGTGTACCAATTACGACGTGCGGGGTGGACCACACGACAAGTCCGTCGCCAAACGATTGCATGAGGACACTTCCCGCGCTCACCAAGCCAGCCGCGATTCTGTCATTTGATTTCGATGGCACTCTGCACGACCCCGCGTCGAGCCCGCCAGTCCCGCCGGAGTTTTTTGAATTGATCCAACGCCTTCGCGAATCGCATCAGGCCTGCTGGGGTATCAACACCGGGCGCTCGATGGTCCACATGATCGAAGGATTTCTCGAAAGCCGATTCCCCTTCCTCCCCGATTGGGTGGTCGCGCGCGAACGAGAAATTTACATTCCCAACAAGTTCGGCCGCTGGGTGCCGCACACGCCATGGAACAAACAATGCGAGAAGGAAATCCTTCGGCTGTTCAAGCGTGCGAAAAAATTGCTCGCGAAAATCCGCCGCGACATCGAGGAGCACACCGGCGCGCAGTGGATCGACATGGAAGGCGAACCGGCCGGCATCATCTCGCGCACGGTGGAAGAAATGGAATGGATCGTCGGCCGCATCGCACCACTCGCCGACGATGAACCCCATCTCTCATGGCAGCGCAACTCGATCTACCTGCGCTTCGGTCACCGCGATTTCCACAAAGGTAGCAGCCTCTCGGAAGTGGCACGGCTTCACGACCTCACGGCTACGAATTGCTTTGCCATCGGCGACAGCCACAACGACCTCAACATGCTCGATGCCGCCCACGCCGGCATGATCGCCTGCCCCGCCAACTCAGTGCCAGAGATCCACGCCAAAATCTCCGCATCCGGCGGCCTCATCACCCAAGGCATCCAAGCCCACGGCGCCATCGAAGCGCTGAAGCATTATTTTCCAGGCTGAGTTTCATCGAAACGCGGAGATGCGGAGCGCGCGGAGGAAAGCGCGGAGGTTTTTGAGAGTTGAGACAAGCCATAAGGACCCCAAATCCTTCTCTGCGAAACCCACTCCGCACTCCGCACCTCCGCGTTTCGATTTGGTAAAAGACAAAACAAGAAGTTTCAAGGATCAAGTGGTCAGTTTCAAGAGAAGACGGAAGAATCTAGATCAGTAGCAGCGGATTCTTCGGCTGTTCAAAACATGGAGCGGGACGCTCCATGGACGGCCTGGATCAGGATGATCCAGCTACATGACGAAGCGGCAGCTCATCCGCGCGGACCTTTGGGACAAAGGTCCCTGCCCTGTGGATCAGTGATAAAAATCCATTTGAAAATCGGTGTCTTAGAGACACCAAAAAATAATTTGCGTCGGATGACCTCCGCATTACACTTCACGCATGAAAACCAAATCAAAAGCCAGTGCTGCCAAACGAGGTCGCCCGCCAGGATCGGTCACGAAGCGAATCAACGCCCGTTTTCCGGCAGGACTGGCGGAGAAAATCGAGTATGCGGCGTCCTTGCGCGGGGTTGCCGTTTCGGCATTCATTCAAGATGCGGTGGCAGAGCGAGCAGATCGCGTCATCGAATCTGAATCTCACTGGCAACTGACCCGCAACGAGGCCGTCAAATTGGCAGAGATCATTGCCAAACCTCCCAAGCCAAATCAGGCGATGCTCAAAGCCGCAAAACTCGCCGCCCGCCATGTCGTCATACGCTCTTGAGCTTCTGGACGGATCTCACGACAGAGCGGGATTCTTCAGTGGCCTCGAATCCGTTGATCGCTACCTTCGAGAGACGGCCCGCGGTCATTTGGAAAAGGGAATAAGCGTGACCCGCGTGTTGGTGGAGACGAATGCCAGAACGCACAAACCCGTGCTCGGTTATTTCTCATTGTCCTGCATCAGCATCGAAGCGAGGGAATGGCCGGGGCCCCCAAAGGCTTACCCAGGCAGGCGGTCTCGGCGGTATTGTTGGGCCGATTGGCAGTGGCGCAAAGCGCCCAAGGCATAAGAATCGGATCCATGCTGATAGCCACTGCGCGGCAATTGGCGAGGGAGACCATTGTGCGCTCAGGCGGAGTGGGCTTGGTGGCGGATGCCGCAAATGAGGAAGTCGTCGAATTTTATGCCAAATACGGCTTCCTTCGCGTGACCTCAAAAGGCCTTAGGATGTTTCTGCCGACGGCCTCGCTGGAGGGCGGTGTGGAAGTTGCTATCGAGTGAGCGACCCGGGATCACACGCTGATTCCCTGAGCACCGAAGCCCTCCCACTTTTTTCCGCGAAGCCCTCTGCGTTCTCCCCGTCTCCGCGTTTCGATTTGGCAAAAGACAGAGGAAGAAGTTTCAACCCGAAATCCGAAGTTGAATAAGGCATCGTTTGGCGTGGGGCCATGTGGTAGAAGGGTTGTGTCAAATAACCACCACCCATGTCTCATCACCAAACGATGCACAGTGTCTGTAGTCCGGTTTTTGCCGGCCGACAAGTTCAAGTCCGCTCCACTCCCAAGCCAATCACGCCGTTCGGCGGCTTAGTCAGCTTGATCTCGTTTTTCGAGCGCATCGGGCTGGCGCGCAAGGTCAGCGAGGCGATGCCCTTTGCTTACAAGAGCAACAACGCCATCCCTCCGGCTCAGACCTTTATGGCGTTTCTTGTTTCCGTGGTGGTCGGGGCGCGGCGGCTAGCCCACACCGATTGGTTGCGTGCCGACAAAGCACTCCACGCACTGCTGGGCATCGAACATTTTCCGGGCACCGACACCGTGCGCAACCTCTTCAAGCGTTTCGGCCAAGGTCAAATCGAGGCGTTTTGGCGACCCTTGTGGAAGTGGTTGTTGAGCCTATCATGGTCGATGCCTGCCGAGGGTTTTAGCCTGGATCTCGACAGCACCGTCATCCAGCGCAGCGGTCATCAGCAAGGAGCGAAAAAGGGCTACAACCCGGCACGCCCGGGACGTCACAGCCACCATCCGCTTCTGGCGTTTTTGGCGGAGGCACCACTGGTTTTGCATGCCTGGCTGCGCAGCGGCAACACCGGCACGGCCCGAGGTGTTGTGGCTTTCCTAACGGAAGCCCTTTTACTGATGCCCGCCGATTGGAAGCTGCGCACCGTGCGCGCCGATTCGGGTTTCTTCGACAA
>JBIKIR010000078.1:0-4865 GCA_044361475.1 Luteolibacter sp.
CGGCGCGAGGGAAAAGGGGATTACGGCGGCGATCGCGATTGGCGGGGTGGTCGGGCTGGAGGCGATGTTTGCCGGTCCGGCCTGCGGGGCATCGATGAACCCAGCGCGTTCGCTGGCGCCGGCGGTGGTCAGCGGAAATTTCCAGCACCTGTGGCTGTATCCGGCGGCGACCGTGCTGGGCGCGCTCTTGGCCGTGCCGCTTTGCAAGCTGGTCCGCGGGCGATTCGGGTGACCGTGGACGCCGGGCGAGAAGCCCAGCAAAACCGCGCCGATGTGGAAATGGGCCTCAAAACCTTATCCGACCACTTCGCCGAGTTGGGCGCTGACTTCGGCGAGGAAATCGAACGCGGGGTACACTCAGAATAAAATCTACACTTGCAAAGTGTATCCAAGAATAATAGTGTATTCCCAATGAAGCGCACCCTGCCAGCTCTGGGGGAATACATTGAAAGGCTCACCGGTAGCCCCGTGGATCTCGCACCCGCCGAACCCCGGAGTCTGCCTCTTTTCCTGCGTGAACGCTTTCAACTCCACCAAGGAGAGATCTTTGGTCGAAGCTTTATCTTCGCCATCGACAGGTTGGGTGAGCAAGACCCATCCGCCGCCAACTACGCCAATCTAACTGAGTGCTTGAGTGGCCATCTGGGAGATTCCGTCGTTCTGGTCCTACCTGGCCTCGCACCGCACATACGCCAAGGCCTCATCCGCTTGGGGCGTCCGTTCATCGTTCCCGGCAGTCAGACCTTCCTGCCCACCGCCATTATTGATCTGCGGGAGCGGCAACCTGGCACACTTCCCACCGCGAAAACACTCAGCCCGGCGGCTCAATGCGTCCTTCTCTACCATCTGGAGCGAGAGAGCATCCATCCTTGGCCACTGCAAAAGGTGGCCGAAGCCGTCGGCTACTCGCCCAACATGCTCATCAAAGTGAAGCGCGAACTGGAGGCGGCGGAACTTTGCGATCCCGTGCGCAGCGGCCGCGTTGTCACCCTGCGCTTTCATGTCGAGCGCCGGGCACTGTGGCAAAAGGTCCTGCCTTGGCTGGCCTCGCCGGTCCGCGCCACCCACTGGGTCCGTTGGGAAAAACCACCAACGCAAGCCCTCATGGCTGGCATGACAGCACTCAGCCGCGCAACGATGATCGTCGATGACCGCACGCCCGTGTATGCCCTTCATCACAAGGCATCCAAGGACCATACTTTCGAAATCTGTGCCGACCGCATCGATGCCACGGCCCGACTCGAGATTTGGAATTACAACCCGCAATTGCTCACCATCCGCGAGGAAATGGTGGATCCCCTTTCGCTCTTTCTCAGCCTGCGACACGATCCAAATGAACGCGTTCAGGACCAACTCGAAACCCTCATCGAACAATTCCCATGGTAAGAGGCCTCGACCTGTTGCGCGAACGCATGAAACCGCATGAGGGCTCCATCGTTTTGATCGGTGGTGCGGCCTGCGACGATTGGTTCTCCCGCCAATCACTCCAGTTCCGTGCCACCCAGGATCTGGACATCGTCCTTATCGTGGAGCTGCTCGGTGCTGGAGCGATCGACACCCTCCGCCGTTTCATCCGCGATGGCCAATATGAAACTCGAGCCCGCAGCAACGGCAAACCTGAACTCTACCGCTTTGCCGACCCCAAAGACCCGCGTTTCCCCAAAGAACTCGAACTGTTCAGTCGTGGACCGGAAAACATCGACCTCGCTCCTGGGGAAACTTTGCCGGTCATCACTGATGAGGATTATCACAGCCTGTCTGCCATACTTCTGGATGATAGATACTATGAGTTGATTCGCGTTCACCACGACATCCATGATGGACTTCACTTCGCCAACGCCACTTCCCTGATCCCGCTCAAGGCCTTCGCATGGCTCGACTTGAAGCGCCGCAAGGCCGAAGGAGAAAAGATCGATTCACAAAAGATCAAGAAACACCGCGCCGATGTCTTTCGCATTGCCGCCACCCTTCCTGCCGAACCGGGCCCCGAATTGGCAGAAGAAATTCGCAAGGACCTTGGCCGCTTCATGCAGGCCTTCCCACCGGACTCCACGGATTGGCAAGGCATCCTCGCCGCAGTCAAAGGCACCGTGGGTGTGAACCTGTCCGCCACAGCTCTGCGTGATGCCATTTTCTCCTACTTCCGCCTAACCGACTAGAATCTAGCCTAAGGCTCTGGGCGGCTTGGGCGGGCTTTCGGGTCCGCCTTTTGCTTTGGGTTGCGTTGACACCAACGCTTGGGAGTGAACCCCATCCTCTCCCAAAGCCGTGAATGGTTGATTCAGCCCGAAGCGCTTCGTTCAATGGCCATCGCGGCCCGAAGCTTCGACAGCGGAACCATCAATCTTGCCGCCAACAAACCCAGCAGTCCCCTGCTCACTATCGACAAGGGCATCGGTGTGAATGCCATTGAAGGCCCGATTGTTCGCAAGCCGGATATCTTTGCCCGAGTCCTCATGGGGGCGACTGATGCCCTAGAGATCGGCAATGCCATTCGCGAAGCCACCGAGCGTGACGACATCAAGGCGGGGATGCCGGAACTGGCCTTTAGCGCGTTCGCTGGCACCGGCGGTGGTGAGTGGAAATTTCCAGCACCTGTGGCTGTATCCGGCGGCGACCGTGCTGGGCGCGCTGTTGGCGGTGCCGCTTTGCAAGCTGGTCCGCGGGCGGCTGGACGCCTGAAATTTTCCGAAATCCGATTCCGCGCGCAACGGGCGCGGGTGGGTCGACATATGCAAGCGACTCCGCCACGGGTCGACACCTGGGCAAAGCTCTGCTTTATTTCTCCGGCTCCCCGATTCAACACCCACCGAATTTCCATCCATCATGTCCACTGAATCCTGCTGCGGCGGCAACAAGCTGGCCCTCGTTTTCGCATCAATGCTTTTGCGGCTCTGGCTTGCAATGCGGGCGATCCAGACCGGCATTGAAAAATATGCTGGCTCGAAGGCTTCGCAGGAAGCGGTCAACATCGACGGCGCGGCCAACAGCTACGGGCTCACCGCGTCGGCATCGGTCAAGCAATACGCTCTCGAAAACTACCACGGCGTGCCGCAGGCGCTGATGGAGAAATTTAAGGCCGAGCCGCTGATGAGTGAGGCCATGCTGCGCCTCTACGATCGCGTGCTTGGCCCGGCGCTGATCGTGCTCGGCGTGACGATCCTGTTGGGCATTGCGAGTCGCGCGTCACTTTTTCTGCTGGGCTTGCTTTACATCAGCCTCACTTGGGGGCTCATCCTCATCAAGCAGGACGAGGGGGTCGCATGGCTTGGCGTACACATGATCATGGTGGTGATGGCGCTCGTATTGGCTGAGCACAACCGTTTCGCCCTGCTCAAGAAATGGTAAGCGCATGAAAATGGAAACCAGCGTGATCAGTCGCCGTGATTTCATCGGCAAGACAGCGGGCGGCATCGCTGCCGGCCTGGTGCTTGGCGCGCCGAACATCTTGCGTGCGGCGCAAGGTGAGGCAGCGGACAAGTTGCATGTCGCGCTCGTTGGATTCGGCAAGCAGGGCAAGGTCTTGTTAGACGCGATGTCGAACATCCCTGGGCTGCATTTTCAAGCGGTCTGCGACATTTGGGACTACAACCTCAAGGGTGGCATCGCCAAGGTGCGCGCCTTGCAGGGCCACACGCCGAAAGGCTATGCCGACATCGACGAGATGCTCGCGACGGAAAAAGGTCTCGATGCGGCGATCGTGGCGACGCCGGATTTTTGGCACTCGCCGCACACGGTCAAATGCCTTGAGGCAGGCCTGCATGTGTACTGCGAAAAGATGATGTCCAACACCATCGATGGTGCGCGCGCGATGGTCCGGGCGATGGAAAAAACCGGCAAGCTCTGCCAGATCGGGCATCAGCGCCGCAGCAATCCGCGCTACCGTTTCACGCTCGAGCAACTCATCAACGGCAATCGCATCTGCGGCCAGATCGTCAACATCAATGGCCAGTGGAACCGCGCGGTTTCCTCATCGCAAGACATCGGCTATAATCCGAAGTTGGCGATCAAGCCGGAGATCCTCGCGCGTTATGGATTCAAGGACATGCACCAGTTCATGAATTGGCGCACTTATCGCGATCTTTCGGGCGGGCCGATCTCCGACCTTGGGGCGCATCAGATCGACATTTTCAATTGGTTTCTCGGCGTGCCGCCCAAGTCGGTTTTCGCTTCGGGCGGCAATGATTATTTCAAGACGCGCGAGCACTTCGACAATGTGATGACGATCTTTGATTACGAAACGCCGCAAGGCGGAGTGCGCGCGTTTTATCAGGTGCTCACGACCACCAGCGCCGGCGGTGGGTATTATGAAAGTTTCATGGGCACCGAGGCGACGATTCACATCTCCGAGCGCTCGGCATTCACCAACATCTATCGCGAATCGAGCGCGCCATCGTGGGATGGTCTCGTGTCGCGCGGGTTTCTCAAACGCCAGGCTGCAGCGCCGAAGGCCCAGAGCGCCGATGCGATCGCATCCTACGAATCGGCGGCGCCCGAGGCCTACGCTTTGCCCGGTGATCTCTCAAAGCCACCCCACCAACCGCACCTTGAAAATTTCTTCGATGCCGTGCGCGGCAAGGCGGCGCTCACTTGCGACGCGCGTCACGCCTTTGAAAGCGAAGCACCGATTTACTGGGTCAACCCCTCGGCCTTGAGCCGCCAACCGATCAATTTCACCGCCGAACATCTTTCCGTCTGATCATGAAAAAACAACACATCGCCAGCATCGTTTTCACCGTCGCCGCATTGGCTCTCACCGCATGCGGCAAGAAGCCGTCGCAAGCCTCCACCGATGCCGGTGCGTCATCTGCTCCCACCAGCGGCGTGCCATTGAGCACCGAGCTTCCGCCGGAGTTGATCGAAGG
>JBIKIR010000079.1:0-4861 GCA_044361475.1 Luteolibacter sp.
GTTGGAGGCATCTGGACACGATGCAATTCGCCACCCACCTACACAGTCAATCGCCCCGGATCAAATGCGAAGAACACGGCGTGAAAACCATCTCCCTGCCATGGGCCGCAAAGCATTCCGGCTTCACCTTACTCTTTGAAGCATTTGCAATCCGCGTCCTCCAGGCCAGTCGTAGCACGCAGGCCGCAGGAGACCTGCTGGGCATCAATTGGCATCAGATCCAAACCATCATGGAACGTGCGGTCCAACGAGGACTGGCACGCCGAGAGCCTGAGGAAATCGCATGGATCGGCATGGACGAAAAATCATTTCGCAGGGGTCACAACTACATCTCGGTGATCAACGATCTGGAGAATTCGCGTGTGCTGGAGGTGGTTGAAGGGCGGGAAGGCAATGCGGCTAGCGAGTTGATAACTAATGGGTTAGATGAAAAGCAGAGAGAAATGGTCTGCGGGGTGTGCATTGATATGTCCGCACCCTACATCAACGCGATCCAAGAGCATTTCCCGCATGCCGACATCATTCATGACAAGTTTCACATCAGCCAGCATCTGGGCAACGCAGTGGACAAGACGCGACGCATCGAGCATGCCAAACTTCAGAAGCAGGGGGACGAATCGCTGACAAAGACCAAATACCTGTGGCTCAAAGGCATGGAGCATCTCAGCGATGAATCCCTTTCGAAGATCAAAGAGTTAGGTCGTTGCGAGTTTGAGGTTTCCAAGGCTTGGTATCTCAAGGAGCTTTTCAAACACTTCTGGAGCCGACGGGACAAGGACTATGCACAACGCTACTTCGAGTATTGGGAGAAGGAGGTGGCAAGCTCGGGTGTGGAGGAAATGAAAAAAGTGGCAAGAATGCTCAGGAGGCATCTAGCCAATATTCTGACCTATTTCGACAGCTACATCACCAATGCCTTCTCGGAAGGGATCAATTCCAAAATCCAAGCCATCAAGGCCAATGCCCGAGGCTTCAGAAGCTTCAAAAACTACCGAACCCGAATTCTCTTCTTCTGTGGCAAACTTTCCCTTGCTCCATAAAAATCTACGAAGAGCCGAAAAAGGTCACTGTCTCAATCATTCATGACAAAAAAATCCCCCGACTCGAATCCGAGTCGGGGGTTTTTGCATGAAACACGAACACCAACGAAAATTAGCTTTCCTCGGATTGCTCGCCAGCCGCGACCGAGATGGTGAGGATGGCGGCCACTTGCGGGTGCAGGCGGATGTTCACATCGCTCTTGCCGGATTTCTTGATCGGCTTTTCGAGGTCGATGGCGTGACGATCGATGACGATGCCGTTGGCTTCGAGCTCCTTGTGGATGTCGATGCTGGTCACCGAACCGAATGCCTTGCCGCCCTGACCGGTGGACAGGGTGAACTTCGGGGAAAGTTTGGAAATCTTGGTCGCGATCTCTTGGAAGGCCCCGATCTCTTCGGCTTCGCGGCGGGCGCGGGCGGCCTTGAGGGCCTCGACATGGCGAAGGTTTGATCGGCTTGCCTCGTAGGCTTTGCCTTGAGGGATGAGGAAGTTCCGGGCGTAACCAGCGCGTACTTTGACGACATCTGCTTCGGCACCAAGGCCTTCGATTTTTTCTTTGAGAATGACTTGTGCGTTGGCCATGAGGATCGGATTGAGTGGGGCGGAGGTTCTAGGTCTCTGGGGAAATGGTGTCAAGAAGAATGCGGAAAAATACCGCCGATTGGGTCAAATTTTCGCCTGCGAGCTGCCGAAATCGGGTCTTCCCGCCCCAGATCTGGGCGGAAATCCCTGGTTCGGCGTGGCACCTTCAGCGGGCCGCGCGATACTTGCGGACAATCGCCTGCAGGGCCTCATCGGCGGCCTCGATGCGGTCGACCAAGCGCAGCTGGTTGCGCGCGCGCTCGAGATTGTGCCCGGGGTGCTTGATCTTGAAGTAAATGTCGCCCTGCAAGTAATCGGTTAGGAATCGGATGCCGACCTCATAGGTCATGAGCTTGCCGGCAAACACGAGATTGTCCCACTCGGCATCGGTGAGGATGTTTCCGGCACCGGCGACATAACCTTCGACGATGGCATCGAAGACCGGCAGCGAAACATCGATCTTCGCCGGATCGGTCTCGTCCTCGGCGGCGGTGTTGGTACCGAAGCGCACGAGGTCGCCGAAGTCGTAAAGCGAGAGACCTGGCATCACGGTGTCGAGGTCGATCACACAGATCCCCTCGCCCGTTTTGTCGTCGAGCATGACGTTGTTGAGCTTGGTGTCGTTGTGGGTCACGCGCTCGGGGATCTCGCCTTTGGCCACAAGATCGAGCAGCCTCGAAACTTCCGGCTCACGCTTGAAGGCAAACTCCAGCTCCGCGAGCACTTCGTGTTTGCGCCCCGCGACATCTTCCTCGGCCGCCTTGCGAAGGTTTTCAAAACGCTTCGGCGTGTCGTGGAAGTGCGGAATGGTCTCGTGCAAACGGCCTCCGGGGAGGTCGGCAAGCGCTTGCTGGAACAGACCGAACGCGCGCGCCGCTTCGTAAGCCTGGCGCGGGTGCTCGACCGCATCATAAGTGCGGGCACCTTCGACAAAAAGATAGACCCGCCAAAAATCGCCCTCCGGCGTCTGATGGTATGGCAAGCCATCAACCGTCTTGCGCAAGGTCAGCGCGCGGCGGCTGTCGTTGGCGGAATTTTTCGATTCCACATGCGAAGTAACGCGGATGATGTTTTCCATCAGCTCCGGCACATTTTTGAAGATGTGATGGTTCACGCGTTGCAGGATGTAGCGCACGCGGGTGCCTGCTTGATCATAGTTCGCGACAAAGGTGTCGTTGATGTGGCCGCTGCCGTAGCGTTCGCCATCGAGCAGGATGCCGGGAAGGGAAAACGGAGCGACGACCTTGCGGAAGTCTTCGAGCGATGGAGTTACAGATCGGTTTGCCATGATGGTTTGTTTTTATAGACCCATTGATAATAGTCGGCGCGTGTCAGCAGGGATGCCGATTCTGCGTCGAGGAGAACTTTGGTGCGCGGGTGGAACTGCAGCAGCGAGCCCGGAACATTTGCCGTCACCGGGCCTTCGACACTGGCTGCGACCGCCTCGGCCTTGGCTTTGCCGAATGCCAGCAGCAGGCACATGCGGCTTTCCATGATCGTGCCAAGACCCATCGTGATGACATGATGCGGCACTTGTTCCTCGGCGGTGAAGAAACGCGCGTTGTCGCTGCGCGTGCGCTCGGTGAGGGTTTTGATGCGGGTGCGCGAGGCGAGCGAGGAGCCTGGCTCGTTGAAACCTAGGTGACCGTCGGAACCAAGCCCGAGGATCTGCAAGTCGATACCGCCCGCATCGGCGATCGCTTTTTCGTATGCCGCGCAGTGAGCGGGCACATCGGTGGCAAGGCCATCGGGAATGTGGATGCGCTCGCGCGGAATGTTCACATGTGAGAAAAGATTTTCCTCCATGAAGCGGTGGTAGGACGCCAGATGATTCGGACCGAGGCCGACATACTCGTCGAGGTTGAAGGAGGTCACTCGCGCGAAGTCGAGACCTTCCTCGCGATGCTTGCGCGCGAGGAGATCATAGAGTTTGCAAGGCGTGCTGCCGGTGGCGAGACCAAGCACCGAGGCGGGCTTTTCGAGGACCTGACGTGCAACCAGTCGGGCAGCGACTTCGCTGGCTTCTTCGGCGGTGGGTAGGATGATGATTTCCATGGTGGTGATTCAGCGGCCGAGCCGTTTTTGCAGTTTAGTGAAAACATCTTCGCGGAAGCGGGCGATGAAACCATCGACATACTCGGCGACATCGAGCGACTCGTCGCGCACCAGCGGCGTGAGATCCATCGCAAATGAAATGCTGTCGGCGCGGTCGACCGCGTGAGACTCGAAGAAGGTCGCATTCGCACGCCGACGGCCAAGCACGCCAAGGTCATAGCGCTTGCCACCGGCGATCTGCGAATCAAACACGCCATTGAGAGCGGCCGCAAGGTTGTCGCGCGAGCCTACATCGTGAACGACCTTTTCGTGATCGCACATCCAGTCGAGATTGCGCCACACCTCGCAGCCATGGACCACCTCGGGGCGTTGCTCCACGGGCAGCGCACGCATCGCCTGAATCGCCGCGACGGTCACGCCAATGTGCGTGTCGTGCTTGTCGGCAGGATTGTGCGTGTAGACCACGCGCGGCCGAGTAGCGCGCAGTAGCTCGATCAAATCATCGCGCAGCGCCGTGCCTTGCGGGTCCTTGACCGCCGAGCTCGGGAAATCGAGTTGCACCATCGCGCCAAACTGGCCGATCCGCGCCGCAAGTTTCTGCTCCTCGCGCCGGACATCCTGCATTTGCGCATCGGTGAAGCGCTCATAAGATCCGGTGCGCGCACTGCCCGCACCATTCGTGCAAGTCACACCACCAAACCAGTCACTCTCGTTTTGATAACACGCAAGGATGCCGTGAAAGGCCATGAACTCGAGGTCGTCCTGATGCGCGCCGATGCCGAGATGCGTGACCCGTGACAAGGCGGCTGTTTCCTCAAGCCCATCGGGAATGAAGAGCTCTGCGTTGGCTTGGTGGAATTTCATGATGCGTTGATTGAGTGTTGGAATGTTTGAGTGAAAATTTTTCAGGCAATCGATACTCCGACAGATGACAGCCACGTTTGTGCCATCAGTTGATGACCTGCCGCGGAAGGATGCACGCCGTCCTCCGCCCAGTAGGCTGGTGGCGCAGACTTTACGGCTTCGTTGAACATCGACTGGAATGACACCAAAACCGCATCGAACTCTTGTGCCAGACGCGCGACGACTTCACACCTTTGGTCAATCTCTCCGATCCAATCGTCGGTCACGACACCACACCTGAGGACGAAAGGCTCGCAAAGGACGAGCTGCACTTCAGGCA
>JBIKIR010000008.1:0-60598 GCA_044361475.1 Luteolibacter sp.
TCATTCCTCAATCAGTAAATCAGCGCAATCAGTGGTCAAATCACCTCTTCGCCTACCCACAAAAACTCAGCGCTTTCCTCGGCGCACTCTGCATCTCCGCGTTTCGCTGAAACAGTCATTTTACCCCCTTGGCAACTTGACTTGGCATCGACGCCAGCAACCCAAGATAGTGCCCGCATCTTCTCTTGATTCTTGATTCTTGATGTCTTGCGTCTTTCAAAAACACCTCAGTGAAAGGAGCGGAATTCCTCGCGCGGAGTTCTTCCGGTGAGCTTCTTGAAGGTCTTGGCAAAGTGAAACTCGTCGTGAAAGCCGAGGAGGTCGGCGAGTTCCTTGTTGGTGAAAGGATGGCGCGCAAGCAACTGCCTCGCTCTTTCGATGCGTCTTTCCAAAGCATAGCGCGCGGGAGGCTTGCCAATCATCTGGGTGAACTTCTTGCGAAAACTTTCGTAGCCCATGCCGCAGGCGCTGGCCAAGGCCTCGAGTGAGGGATCATCCGCCGCGCCGGAGTCCCGCTCCAACAGATCCAAGGCCCGCACCAACCACTCGGGCCGCGCAGTCGCAGCACCCGCCGCGTGCGTCGCACCCCCCGCGGGCATCATGCGCGCGAGAACACCTTGCCACTGAGCCACTGTCTCGCGCATCGACTTTCCAGGCCGGTTTATCTGCGAAAAAAATTCCTGCATCACCGCAAGCCCCTTGCTTGGTGGCTGCCATTTGAAAACCGGTCGCCGCACATCAAAAATTCCAGCACTGCGCCAGACCTCAAACACCGGCCCGTTGAAGCACACATACAATTCGTTCCAAACGCCACCGGGGGGCGGGCCATACGAATGCGCCAACTCGGGAAAGACCACGATCACATCACCGGCACGCACCGACACATCCGTGCCACGCTCATCATGATAGCTCCCAGATCCTCCCACCAGATACACAATCGCCCATTGACCAAATGTCCGTGACTGGTCCCGACGAATGCCGCGCGATCCGTAAATCGTGCCGCAATAGCTTATTTCGCCGATTTCTGAAGGCCCGCGCCCGCGCATGAGCGAGGTTTTCCAAGCGTCCACCCTAGGCAGCTTCATACCAAATTTTACATAAATAATACCATTCCGTCTATTTCTTTTTTCGGCCTTTTCAGGCACATTGATGACCTATGCAAACACTCGCATCGCCACCAAGCAGCGCCGTCACCACCCGCAAGCTTACCTCCATCGGCCACGAGCTGGAGATCGATGGGAACTCCTTCGGCTGGCTCGAAGATTCTTCCTCCATCCGCGGCGATGCGGCCGCCCTGCAACAACGCATGGACGAAAACGGCTATCTTTACATCAAAGGATTTTTCAATCGCGACATCATCCTCGAAGCCCGCCAAGTGCTCCTCGCCACCCTCGAGAAGGACGACATCTTCGAGCCCGCCAAGCCGCTGAGTGATGGCATCCTCAAGCAAGGCATTCACCCGCATTTCAACGCCACCGCATGGCGCGACCAACCAAGCATCAACCGCGTGGTCTTCGGCCCCGAGGTGCATGACTTCTACTCGCGCTTCCTCGGTGGCACGATCCGCCACTTCGATTACATCTGGCTGCGCACGATGGGCTGTGGTCACGGCACACCTCCGCACTGCGACATCGTTTACATGGGCCGCGGCACACATCGCCTCTATACCGCGTGGATCCCTTACGGCGAAGTTCCGCTCGAAGTCGGCGGTCTCATGATCCTCGAAAAATCGCACCTGCAAGCCGAGCGCATCCGCCACTACCTCGAGTCGGATGTCGACACGAGCTGCACCAACATCCCCGGCCACGACGGATGGAAAAAAGGCGGCGCACTCACCAACAATCCGGTCTCGCTGCGCAAAAAATTCGGCGGACGCTGGCTCACCTCGGAGTTCCAACCCGGCGACCTGCTCACCTTCCGCATGGACACGATCCACGGCAGCATCGACAACACCACCCAGCGCATCCGCCTCTCCACCGACACCCGCTATCAACGCTCGGACGAACCAGTCGACGAACGCTGGGTCGGCGAAAATCCGATCGGCCACGGCCCGGATGCAAAAATCGGCCGCATTTGTTGAACGCGTCGAAGCCCCATCACTCCTCGCTGATCCACGATGCGATGGCATCGTCGATGGCGAGGGACTGCCGCTGACGGTCGATGAAGTAACTGATCTCCGAATAGCCCGCCGCTTGCAGCTTGCGCATGGCGGTGAGGTAGCCATCGCCGACGCGTTCGGGCACATGGGCATCGGCGCCGAGTACGACAGGGATCCCACGCTCGCACATCATCGCGAGTTGCGCGGGCGAAGGATTCATTTCCGGCAAGGCCTTTTGCACACCGCTGGTGTTGAGCTCCATCGCGACGCCGGTGGCGGCGATGCGGTCGAGCGCGCGGGCAATAATCGGACGCATGCGCTCGAAATCCCAATCGGCCGGCGATTCGTTTTTGATCAAATCCGGATGCGCAAGCGTGTCGAAAAGCCCGCTCTCCGCCGATAGCGCGAGGTGCTCGTAATAAAGCTCCTGATAGCTGAACACATCGCCAGTGTAGAAAAGTTTGCGATAGTCGCTCACCTGATAATGCACCGATCCCAGCACATGGCTCAGCGGCGCCCGCGCGTGAAGTTCTCTGAGCCACGGCTCAACACCCGGGTAAAAATCGCTCTCGATGCCAAGCCGCACATCAAGTCTCCCGGCAAAGCGCGCACGCGTGCTATGGATCATCGCCACATACTCATCGAACTGCGAAGGGTCCATCCGCACCGATGCGGAAAAACCATTCGGCAAAGGACAATGACAAGTGAAGGTGATGCCCTTGAAACCTCTCTCCAAAGCCACCTCCGCATATTCATCGGGCTCACCCAAGGCATGCTTGCACAGCGGCGTGTGACAGTGGGACTCGTATAGTAGCGGGATTTTCAAAGGCGCGGACTTAAAATTTCAAACTGCCACCGGTGGCGGGAATGGTTGCTCGGAGATGATCCAGTCCTCATTTTTTTCGGTGAAGGTTTTCATCGCCCACTCGCTTGGCAGCAAAGCCACCAGCCAACCATTCGAATCGCGCGCGAGTGTGGCGCCGAGTGAGAGCGAGGGTCGGGCATCGGGCGCAAGCGGGTCACCTTCCTTTGGCTTGAGCCAGCGGGCGATTGACCATGGTGCCTGCTCGATGCGTGTTTCCGCCGCGTATTCACCTTCGAGGCGATGTTGCAAAACTTCAAATTGCAGCGGACCGACCGCACCCAGCAGCGGCACTTGCGAAGGTCCGGCATCGAGTAGTTGAAACTCGCTGGCGACACCTTCCTTGAGCAGTTGCTGGAGGCCATCGCGGAAGCGCTTGTACTTCGCGGTGCTCTTGTTGTGCAGGTAGGAAAAACACTCGGGCGCGAAGCGCGGGATCTCGTGAAAGGTCACGCCATTCTTCGAGGCAAGCGTGTCGCCGATGAGCAAATCATAGTTGCCGACGAGGCCCACGACATCACCGGCGTAGGCATCATCGACGGTTTCGCGATCGCGCGCAAAAAGCCGCTGCGAGTTGCCAAGCCGCATGCGTTCGCCGCTGCGCGTGTTGAGCACATTCATGTCGCGCTCAAACTTGCCCGAGACGATACGCACAAAGGCCACGCGGTCGCGGTGCTTGGGGTTCATGTTCGCCTGGATCTTGAAAACAAAAGCGGAAAATTCTTCCGACGCCGGATCGATCGTGAGCCCGTCGCTCTCACGGGGCAACGGCGGCGGCGCGAGTTCAAGGAAACGATCGAGCAACATCTGCACACCAAAGTTGTTGGCGGCGCTGCCGAAAAATACCGGCGTCAATTCACCGGCGAGAACCTTCTCCACATCGAAGTCCGCGCCCGCGCCTTCCAGTAATTCAAGCTCGTCGCACACTTGCTGATAAGTCGCCTCTTCCATCGCGGCCTTGACGCTTTCATCCTCGATGCCGGTCACCGACACCGGCGCGCGATAGGCACCATGCACGGTGCGTTCGAAGAGATGCACCTGCTTGTGCTCGCGATCATAAACGCCCTTGAAGCGCGGCCCGTCACCGAGCGGCCAATTCAACGGATAAGCATGAATGCCGAGCACGCTTTCTAGTTCATCGAGCAAATCGAGCGTCGGTCGCGCCGGGCGGTCGAGCTTGTTCATGAAAGTGAAAATCGGCACGCCCCGGCGGCGGCACACTTCAAACAATTTCCGCGTCTGGCTCTCGATGCCCTTGCCCGCATCGACCACCATCACCGCCGCATCGACTGCGGTCAGCACGCGATAAGTATCTTCCGAGAAATCCTTGTGACCCGGCGTGTCGAGGATGTTGACGACACAATCCTTGTACTCAAATTGAAGAACGGTCGAGCTCACCGAAATGCCGCGTTGTTTTTCGAGCTCCATCCAGTCTGAAGTTGTTGCGCGTTGGTTCTTGCGCGCGGTCACGCTGCCGGCCAGCTGCAGCGCACCACCGTAGAGCAGGAATTTTTCCGTCAGCGTCGTTTTGCCGGCATCCGGGTGCGAAATGATCGCAAACGAACGACGGCGCTTCACCTCGCGTTGCAACGCGGGCGAGGGAACGGCATAGGAGGAAAGTGACATGAAATCGCGCCGCAGGGCTAAACCCGCAAGGGCACGGAAGCAAGCGCGGATGAGCTGCCATGCGCACATTGCACGAGCATCATCTTGCCCGCGGGGCGATTGCGTGAGAAACCAGCGCTGTGAATGCCCTCTTTGATCGCGACGGACCTTTCAAAGGGCGCAATGCGCGGCTTTTTGTCGTCTTCACGACTCTCTACAACGCGCGGGCCTACTACCCGGTGCTGGCGGTCCTTTTCACCGACCTCGGGCTGCGCCTCGAACAATACCTGCTGCTCAATGCCGTGTGGGCCGCGGCGATCTTTCTCTTCGAGGTGCCATCCGGCGCTCTTGCCGACACAATTGGCCGCAAACGCCTGCTGGTGTTTTCCGCCGCGTTGATGGTGCTGGAAATGGGCGTGCTGCTCTTCGCGCCCAAGGATGGCGGCACCCTTTTGTTCGCGCTTTGTCTGCTCAACCGTTTTCTTTCGGGCACTTCCGAAGCCGCAGCCAGCGGCGCGGATGAGGCGATCGTTTACGAATCCCTGCCGGAAGAAAATCGCGAGTCGGCATGGGACCAAGTCATGGCCACCGCGATGCGTTGGCGCTCGGCCGGCTATCTCGTCGCAATGACCCTCGGCGCCTTGCTCTACGATCCCTCGTGGTGGAACCACCTCACGCCAGATGCTTTGCATGTCGACATCGATGTCGCACGACGCCTGCCCGTGTTGCTCGTCCTGCTGCAAGCGATCGCTTGCTTGTGGATCGCGCTGCGCTTTGAGGAAACCGTAAAACCATCCGATCACGCAGGCGGCCGCTGTCGTGCAGCCTTGAGTCTCACCATCCGCACCGCGACCTATGCGTTTACGACCAAGAGCATTGCGATCGTATTGATCGGCGGACTGCTCATCGATGCGGTCGCGCGAAATTTCGCAACGATCAACAGCGAATACTACCGACTCATCGGCATTCCCGCTTGGGCCTTCGGGTTCATCGGCTCGATGGTCGCCGTGACAAACTGGTTCATTCCAAGCATTGCCGCTGCGGTGAACCAAAGATTCAAAACAACGACCAGCCTCGCCCTCGGCGGCGCAGCGGCGGCGATTGCCTTGATCCTGCTGATCCCCGCATGGCCGTGGGCCGGCCTCTTGCCCGCGATGTTTCTGATGACCATGCTCGGCTTCGTCGGATTCACGGTCAGCCGCTTTTTGCACGGCATCGCCGAGTCGCATCAGCGCGCGACGCTGCTCAGCGTCAAAGGGCTCGTTTTTAATCTTGGTTACGGCGCTTATTCACTGCTGTTTTCGCTGATGCTTGCCGGCATGGAAAATCACGGCACGGCACCCTTCCAACAAGCGCTGCTCTGGCAGGCCGGTGGTTTTGCTGCGGTGTTGTTGATCTTCATCGCCGCGAGCCGCAAGGCATGAGGCGGTTCAAAACTCCGCTTCAAATCCGGCGAAGATCATCCGCGGCGCGTTGCCCCTGGCACCCAGTGGCGCGCGGCTGATGATGGCGCGTTCGTCCAACAGGTTTTGAATGCCGCCGACGAGTTTGATTTGATCGGTGAGTTGGTAGTGACCGGTCAAATCGAAGAGGAGCAAGGCGTCGATTTTGCCATCCATCGCGCTGGCATTACCGCTGCGTGCATCGTCGTTGTAACCCGTGCCCCACGAGGTGGAATTGTAAGAAGCATCGAGATTCACTCCCCATTTTTCAAACGCAAGCCCGATGCCGGTGCCGAGTTTCCACTCGGGAATGTAGGGTATCTCATTGCCATTGCGACCGCCAGCAAAGGTTCCGGCGTTCGACGCCAGCGTGCCGCTCATGTCGGCAAACTCGGCGTTGGTGTAAGTGAGGCTGAGATAAGTGGGCAGGCCAAAAGTCCAATTCGACGCGCGCCCGTGATCGTACTCAACCAAACTTTCGACGCCCCAGACTTCGGCGGATCCGCCATTCTCGCTGGCAATCGATCCGGCGCCACCGGGCACTTCCGGAGCAATAAGCTGATCGAAGTCGGTGACGAAACCGACGAGTTCGGTTTTCACGGCGTCCTGCTTGTGACGGACGCCAAGCTCGAATCCGAGGCTTTCCTCGTTGTCGGTTCCATTGACATAGCCGGACGGGTTTGCGGGTGAGGCACCTTGGTAGACGCCGCCAAAGGCCGAGTTGCGATCGTCGAAATCATAGGTCGCACCAAGGCCGCCCATGATGAGGTTTTCATCAACCGACCCTGAGCTCGCGGGCTTGCCCGGCGCATGGGCTTCGAGTTCCAGCCACTCGTAACGCAAGCCCGGACGCAGCGTGAGCTTGCCGATGCGCATCGCATCCTCGATGTAGGCGGCGGTGGCGAAAGCCTCTTGGCGGGTGATCGGAGTCGCGGGATTTTGTACACCAATGCCAAAACCGCCCGCGCTATTGGAAGCATAGCTGGTCTTGATGTCGGAGCCGTCTTGCTGGTCGTAGTGAAGTCGCAAACCAACGGCGATGTCATGCTCTACGGGTCCAGTGTCGAACTGATAATTCACCTGATTCTGCCAACCATATGACTCGTGATCGCGAAAAGCGTCGGTTGCGGTGATGGTTCCTGCGCCAAGGCCTTTGAGCAAATTGATGCCGCTGTCGGTGAGCATTGCTTCGGCGACATTCGTGATACCGGAGCCTGGGATGCTAACCGATGAAAGCTTGTCCCAATTCCGCCGAAAGGTGTTGAGATAGACCGCGCTTTCAAGGCGAAGCACATCGCTGGGCTCGGCGGTCCACTTCAGATAAGTGCGCCATTGCTCGGAACTGAATTCATCATTGAGCGTCGAGGCGTAACGACGATCAGGGTTCTGCTCAAAATCGGCATCCGTGAGACCGGTGTAGGTTTCATTGGCATCGAAGTTTGAAAAGCCGACCTTGAACTCAAGGCGTTGCTCGAGCGCGGTGTTTGGCTCCCAAAACATTTTGAGCATCGGCTCAAGCAAATCATAGCCGGTGTCTTTCGAAGATCCATCGATCTCGCGATAGCCATCGGAATGCTCGCCGTGAATTTCCAACAACCATCCGATTTTGCCCGCGGCCGTGTCCTGCTCGTCGCCATGCCATGCGTGCTCGAAGAAAGTATTGTGACTGCCGTAAGTGGTCCTGTTGTAAAACTTCGGACCATCCACTTCCGGAAAGCCGGTGGAGCGGTAGTTGACCACGCCGCCCGTGGTTTGCGGACCGTATTTCACCTGACTCGATCCTTTAAGAAATTCGATGCCCGCCATGCGCCCGGCCTTCGGCGCATAATACGCATTCGGAGCGGAGTAGGGAGCGGGTGCCGTCAGGATCCCATCCTCCATCATCGTCACCTTCGTGCTGCGATTGCCATCCACACCACGCAGCGAAATGTTCGGAAAGTTTCCAAATCCATCCTCGTCGCGCACATACACGCCCGGCACCCGCGCCGCTATTTGGGCAATGTTGGTATAACCCCGCTCGCGAAAGTCCTCGGCCGCGGCGTAGGCCGCCGATCCCGGAAGCTCAAACACCGCCTCCTGACTGCCAACCACCGTCAGTGGCTGCAAGGTCTCCGCGGCGTCCTGCGCGCGAGTCAGGTGCGGAACGGAAATCGCCAGCGCAGACGAAAAAGCTGCAGGACAGAGGGCAGTGCGGATTTTCATGAGAAAGGGCAATTGTTGTTATTGAGACGCAGTCGCAATTAGGTGCGACGCAGAGAAACAAGGCCCGAGGCATGGGTCAACGAAAAATTGTGCTATTGCCCCAAGTTTCGGCAGCAATGCGAACCTTTGATGATCCGCAATGGACCTCCCGCTCGCAATGGGCCATACCGCGGGCGCCGCATGTCCACCCTTCTATCAGCCAACGAAATCCGCCTCACCTATGGCTACCAGACACTGCTCGATGGCGTCACGCTCGCTGTCGCCGCCGGTGAAAAAGTTGGCATGGTCGGCCGCAATGGATGCGGCAAAACTTCGCTGCTGAAAATTCTCACCGGACAGAATAAGGCCGACTCTGGCGACATCGCGCTGCGCCGCGCGTTGCGTGTCGGGTATCTGCCGCAGGAGTTCGAGCTCGATCCGGAATTGAGCGTGCATGAAAACATCGCGGCCGGTGCCGCCGACATCGTCGATGCGGTGCGGCGATATGAAAATGGCGATGGCAGCGAAGCGGAGCTTGCGGACCTGCTGCACCTGATCGATCACGCCGATGGTTGGAACCTCGACGCGCGCATTAAGGCGACGACCACCGCGCTTGGCGCGCCACCGCTCGAGGTTGCGGTCGGCCCGCTTTCGGGTGGCGAAAAACGTCGCGTTGCCTTGTGCCGCGCGCTGGCGTGCCAGCCGGATTTGCTTTTGCTCGACGAACCAACGAACCACCTCGACGCCGAATCAATCCGCTGGCTCGAGGATTATCTGAAAAGTTTCCCCGGCGCAGTCATCTTCGTGACGCACGACCGTTACTTCCTCGATGTGATCGCCACACGCATCATCGAGATCGACCAAGGCCGCGCGTTTTCGCATCCGGGAAATTACACCGCGTTTCTCGAATCGAAGTCCGTGCGCCGGCAAATCGCCGAGCAAACCGAACGACGCCGCCAACGCTTCTTGCGCGAGGAACTCGAGTGGGTGCGCTCGGGCGTGAAGGCACGCGGCACGAAGTCGCGCCACCGGATGGAAAAATTTTACGAGATCGAAGGGATGGAGGCGCCGCCCGAAGAGCGCGAAATGGATCTGCTCATTCCACCGCCGCCCGACCTCGGCAACATCGTTGTCGAGTTGGAAGACGCGGGCGTGAATGTTGGCAGCGCGACTTCGCCTCGTTGGCTGTTTCGCCACCTTTCGCTTTCACTCAAGCCGGGCCAATGCACCGGCATCGTTGGCCGCAACGGCGTGGGCAAAACCACTTTGTTGAAACTTTGCCTCGGCCAAATCCCGCCCAGCGAAGGCAGCGCCGTCACCGGCAAACGAGTGAAGGTGAATTACATCGACCAAACGCGCATGCAACTCGATGGCACCGGCTCGCTGCTCGACGAAATTTCCGATGGCAACGAAAAGCTGATGTTCGGCAATCAGCCGCTTGGCGCGCGCAATTATTTGCGGCGCTTCCTCTTCAACGACCAACGCATCAACGAACGCGTCGACCTCCTTTCCGGCGGTGAGCGCGCAAGGCTCATGCTTGCCAAGGTGCTCAAAAACGGCGGCAACCTCATCGTGCTCGACGAGCCCACCAACGACCTCGACCTGCCCTCACTGCGCATGCTCGAAGAAGCTCTCGCCGACTTCGACGGCTCGGTCATCTGTGTTTCGCACGACCGTTATTTCCTCGATCGGATCTGCGACCAGATCATCGCCTTCGAGGACGATGGCGTCTTCGTCCAGCCGGGCAACTACTCGTACTACCTCGAGAAACGCCAAGCCCGCGAAAATGCCATGCGCATCCAATCGCAGGCCGCGGCCAGAGATGCGGCGAGTCGGCAGAAATCGGCCAACACCAAACCGCGCAAGCTGAGCCTCAAGGAACGCACCGAACTCGATGGCATGGAAGCCATCATCCTCGTCGCGGAGCAAGAAGCCGAAGCCATCGAGACCAAGCTCAACGACGCGGAATTCCAAGCCCAGCACTACGAGGAGATTCCCGAGCTCGCTGCAAAACTCGATGCCGCAAAGGCCGAAGTCGCGCGCCTCTATCAACGCTGGGAAGAACTCGAGGCCCTGCGCGAAGCGCTTGAAAAATAGGGGCCGTCGCAACATCAAGCCATGTGCCCCCGCCGGGAATCGAACCCAGATTTAGAGTTTAGGAAACCCTCGTTCTATCCATTGAACTACGGGGGCTTATGGTTGCGGGCCAACCCATAACGCCACCCAGTCGCCGCCGCAAGCCGCATGTGACCGAAGGTAAGGAGCCACGATACTCTTGTCGTGCTCTCCCACCGCGCAGATTGCACGACAGGAGTGTCGTGCCTCCTTAGGGCGAGATGCATTCGATTTTCGAGGCTCACGGTCCGCCTAAAAGTCGGTGCCACACTGGTTTCATGGTGGCAATGCTCTAACGCCTTACGGAAGCCGAATTTCCGGGTCATCTGCTCTACGCAGATGCTGGAAGTCATCAATGTTGAGGGTATAGATCACTGAGGCCTGACTCTTTTTTGCAGCCGAAAGGTGCATGTAGTCATAAACACAGCCGCCTCGCACACCGCAGGATTGAGCGACGCTGATAGCAGTCATGATTTCTGCGGCTGTGAGCTCGGTAACGATCACCCGTGGAAGAATCGTTTCTGAGATCATCTGTGACGCAAGATCAGGAGTCACCCGGACTCCCAGTTTTCCGCCGGTGAGCGTCGAGAAGGTTTCAAGCAATGCGTGGGAATAGATGCAGTTGCCGCCATTCAGTACGAGCGCGAGGCTATCGGCGTGTTTGAGCTCATCCGAGACAAGCGCCGCAACAAGAATCGAACTATCGAGAAAGGCGCTCATCGCGGAAATGCGCGGTCGGCCAATTCATCACGGTCAGCACGCACAGCAGCGGCAGCATCCATGCGAAAACCTTGCCGAGCTATCACCAGAACACCATTTTCGATTACGCCTTGAGATACAACGCGAGCCTCCGGACAAATGTCGATTCGGTTCGGGCTGACATCGGCGCGAACCTGGTCTCCCGGCTTCATCCCTAGCACCCGCAGGGCCGTACTTGGCAATACCAACCTGCCGGCTTCATCAAGGCTGAGAGTGGCATTCATAGGTATCCTATGCCACATTCGAAGACCCTTGGCAAGTCCGAGTCCTCCGTTGCTTATTGGCTGCATCCTTCGGCGCCGCAAGCCGCATGTGACCGAAGGTAAGGAGCCACGACACTCTTGTCGTGCTCTCCCACCGCGCAGATTGCACGACAGGAGTGTCGTGCCTCCCTAGGGCAAGATGCATTCGATGTTCAGACCAACTGACCGCTCACCATCCGATCCTTGTAAGTCCAACAACTTGATCGAAATGGGTATCACGGCTTATGACCGGCAGCTTGTGTTGGCGGGCGATGGCAGCTATCCAAAGATCATTCATCGGAATAGGCGTGCCTGCCGATGCAAGTTGAAGACGGATCTCAGCATAATGGCTCGTTGTGGTCTCGTCAGCCACCAGCACCGAAGTGGTGGCGAGCGCATCATCAAGCCATGTGGTCATCCTTTCCCGAAACCGGGACTTCAAAATGCCAAAGCGAAATTCCGCCAAGGCCGGAACCGGAACGCAAAGACAATCCGCGCGCTCAAGATGCCGGATAAGGGACGGTTCATTCAGCCACCAGCCAGAAAGGCCGTCGGTATCGAGAATCATTTCCAGTCCTCCTCTTCGATTTGCTCGAAGTTCTCTTCCACGATTTGTTCGATGCGCTTGAGTTCAGCCACCATCTCCGGGTCATTGGCAGCGATTCCAGCAAACTTCATCCACGGCCTCTTCGCCTGTGCCGGCCGCTTGGCCAGTTTGTCCCGCAGCGCCTCGGTCACATAGTCCTTGAGACGCATGCCTTGTCGCGCGGCGGTGGCCTTCACCTCGCGAAATAAGGGGTCTGGAAGATCAATGGTCGTACGCATAAAAGCATATTCCCGTTTTTTGATGACTTTGCAAGGGCCGAATGGTCGGCGGCGGCGGGCTTTGGACCTTAAAGCCCTCTAGAATTTCTCGGACAAAATGAATATGGCCGAAGGTAAGGAGGCACGACACTCTTGTCGTGCTCTCTCACCGCACAGATTGCACGACAGGAGTGTCGTGCCTCCTTAGGTCCCCGCCCTTTGCATACACCTCAAGCGCCGCCGCTGGCGATGTGCGCGAACTTTTCGTCGATGAAGCTGAGGACGAGTGCCTCGGTAGCTTCGTCGTTGAGTCGCTCGACCACCTCGACCGAGAACCCGCGTGCGATGAGCTGGCGGGCGCGGACCGGATCGATGCCGCGGGCGCGAAGGTAGAAAATTTCTTCATCGCTGATCTGTGACGAGGTGCTGCCATGTGAGCATTTCACTTGGTCGGCATTGATCTCGAGTCCGGGCATCGAATTCGCTTCGCAGGTATCGCTCATCAGAAGGTTGCGACAGGTCTGATAAGCATCGGTGTGGTGCGCGCTTTCATCGACAAAGATCAGGCCCGAGAAAATCGTGCGCGAGTGATCGTAGAGCGAGTTCTTGTAGAGCAGGTCCGAGTAGGCGCCGGGCGAAATATGATGCTGGAAAGTGCGCTGGTCGTATTCCTGCTCGCGGGCGGGAATTGAGACCGAGAGCATGTCCGATCGCGAGCCCGCTCCTTCGAGGCGCGAGAGCGATTCGTTGCGTGCCCACGATGCGCCTGTGTTGAGGACGAAGCCCCTGGCCGATGCATCGCGCGCGGTGGAGGTTTCGTTGATCTGGATGACGCGGGTCACTTCGTTGACCGCTTGGATGGCGACATAGTCGAGCTGCGAGTTTTGTCCGGCCGCGAGGTCGTTGTAAGCGATGATCACTCCGGGGCTGAGTTCTTCGGCCGAGCGGAATATATCGATCACGCGCACCTTCGAGGATTTTCCCGTGACGACGAGCGTGTGGGGAAAGCTCATCGTGTTGGCGCCGCAGGTCCAGTGATGCACTTCGATCGCGCCATCGACCTCGGTGTTGTCCGGCACATGAACGAAAAGCCCGTTGGAAACCGAGGCCTCGTGCAGCGCGGCAAACTTCGCCGATCCAAGCCGCGTTTCCTGTTTCATGAAATGCGCCTTCACCAGCTCGCTCTGCGAAACCAGCGCATCGGCCAACGGCAGGCAGACGATGCCATTGGCGACATGGCATTCGGAGTGGATCAGCTGATCGTTGGCAAACACGAACTTGGCAGCCGTTTTGCCAAGGCCATGCGAGCGCGCGATCAAATCCTTGGCGGACGCATTGCTTGCGGCCATTTCGAAGCCAGCGAAGTCGAGTTGCTTGAGGTTCGAGAAACGCCAGGTCTCGTCATTGCGCTTCGGCGCCGGCAGCGACTCGTAGCGCGCGCGTGCGGCTAGCTGCCTTTCGGTGAACCATGCGGGAAGGGTAGAGGATGATGTGATAGAGGACATGGGGTGTGTGCAAATTTAAGTTCAGAGTGATTTATTGAAGCGCATCGTTCTTGGGCAATTTGAAACGGCCAAGGCATATCCACCAACGACGACGAACTCAACATTGCGGGACTGCAACAACTCGATGCACTCTTTGAAGTCGCGGGGGATTTCCATTTGCGGGTCCATACATTTGTGATCTCAGCACCTCGAGGGCGGATAGCCTTTCCTGTGGGGTCTTTTGCAACCAATATTCAAGGCTTCGCGCATCGTCACCCTCCAGCGGCACGACCTTCGCGACGCTGCGGTTCATTCGGATTTCGTTGCCTTGATTCATGATTCAAAAAATCAGCCCACGCTGCCTTCCATTTCGAGGTCGATGAGGCGTTTGAGTTCGACCGAGTATTCCATCGGGAATTCGCGAACGAGGTCGTTGATGAAGCCATTGACGGCGAGCGACATCGCCTGTCCTTCATTGAGGCCGCGCTGTTGCATGTAGAAGAGCATTTCCTCGGACACCTGTGAGACCGAAGCCTCGTGCTGGGTCGCGTGGCGATTGCCGCGCACGGTGATGGCCGGGTAGGTGTCGGTGCGCGAGTGGCTGTTGATGAGCAACGCGTCGCACTCGGTGTTGTTCTTGCAGCCCTTGAGATGCTTGGGGATGTGGACCTGACCACGATAGGTCGCGCGGCCTTCGCCGACCGAGATGGATTTTGAAACGATGTTGGAGGTCGTCTCGTCGGCGGCATGGATCATTTTTGCGCCGGTGTCCTGGTGCTGGCCGGTGTTGGCGAGTGCGATCGAGATCACCTCACCGCGGGCACGACGGCCTTTCATGATCACGCCAGGATACTTCATCGTGAGGCGCGAGCCGATGTTGCAATCGATCCAGCGGACCTCCGCATCCTCCATCGCGAGGCCGCGCTTGGTGACGAGGTTGAAGACATTGCTGCTCCAGTTTTGCACGGTCACATACTGGATCTTCGCGCCCTTGAGCGCGACCAGCTCGACCACTGCCGAATGCAGCGTGGCGGTCTCGAACTTCGGCGCGGTGCAGCCTTCCATGTACATCACTTCGGCACCTTCATCGGCGATGATGAGCGTGCGCTCAAACTGCCCGAAGCTTTCCGAGTTGATGCGGAAGTAAGCCTGCAGCGGCTGCTTGAGCTTCACGCCTTTCGGAATGTAAATGAACGATCCGCCGGAAAACACCGCGCTGTTGAGCGCGGAAAACTTGTTGTCGCCGGATGGAATCACCTTGCCAAACCATGGACGGAAAATTTCCTCGTGTTCCTTGAGGCCTTCGGCCGAGGTGACGAAGATCACACCCTGCTTGGTGAGCTCCTCCTTCATGTTCGAGTAGGCCGCCTCCGAATCGTACTGGGCCTCAACGCCCGCAAGGAATGCGCGCTCTTGTTCCGGGATGCCAAGCCGCTCGAATGTTTTGAGCACTTCCTCGGGCACTTCGTCCCACGAACGCTTCGGCTTCTCACCATCGGAGAGGTAATAGCGGATGTCGTCGAAGTGAATGTTTTCGAGATCCTTGGTCGCCCAGTTGGTGGGCATGGGTTTTTCGTTGAATATTTTGTAAGCCTTGTGGCGAAACTCGCGCACCCATTGCGGGTCGTTCTTCACATCGCAGATGTAATCGACCGTCTTTTCCGAAAGGCCGCGGCCGGCATCGTACTTGTGGCGCTCGGGAAAGGTGAAATCACCCTTGCTGCGATCGATGTCGATCGCTTCGCGGGTTTCATGATCGAGAGTGGCGGTGGCGTCTTCGTAGGACATGGGAAATGTTTGCTGAGATTTGTGATGCTTACGCGAGGGCGGCTTCCTTGAGGAAATCGTAGCCGTGTTTCTCGAGCTCGAGCGCGAGTTCGGGTCCGCCCGAGCGAACGATACGACCCTCGGCCATGACATGCACATGGTCGGGCTTGATGTAATCGAGCAGGCGTTGGTAGTGCGTGATGAGCAGCATGCCGCGATCGGGCGAGCGCATGGCATTGACACCTTTGGCAACGATCTTGAGCGCATCGATGTCGAGGCCCGAGTCGGTCTCATCGAGGATGCAATACTTCGGCTCGAGCATCATCATTTGCAGGATCTCGTTGCGCTTCTTCTCACCGCCGGAGAAACCTTCGTTGACCGCACGCGCGGTGAACTTGCGATCCATTTCGAGCAGATCCATCTTGGCGTAAAGGTCCTTGTAATAGGCCACCGCGTCGATTTCCTGGCCTTTTGGCAGACGCGATTGCAGCGCCGCGCGGATGAAGTTGGCGTTGGAAACTCCGGGCACTTCCGAGGGATATTGGAAGGCGAGAAAGATCCCGGCGCGCGAGCGTTCGTCGATCGACATTTCGCCGATGTCCTCACCGTCGATCGTCACCGATCCGCCCGTGACCACATAACCTTCGTGACCGGCGATCACCTTCGAAAGCGTCGATTTGCCGGATCCGTTGGGTCCCATGATGGCGTGGACTTCGCCTTTGGGGATTTCGAGGGTGACGCCCTTGAGGATTTCGGTTCCGTTTTCGAGGGTGGCTTGGAGGTTCTGGATGTGGAGGCTCATGGTGGGAAGGATGTGATGTTGCTTGGTTGAAAAAAGTGATGGTTCAGGATGCGGCGAGTTTGCCGCGCAAGGTGATTTCGATGTCCTCGATCACCGCGCCGGGCGGCAGGTCAAGAAAGTCGGCGAGGTTCACGCCGGGCTTGAATTCGACATCGTGGATCGCGCCGCTGGCCGCATCGTGGAAATGCCCGTGTTCTTTCACATTCGGGCAGTAGCGCGAAGACTCGCGTTCGAAGTTCACTTGGCGGATCAGGCCGTGATCGACGAGCGTTTCGAGACAGTTGTAGACCGTCGCGAGCGAAATGTTTGGCAGGCGTTTTTTCACGCGCGAATGGACCTCGTTGGCGGTTGGGTGGTCGCGACGACCCATCAGCACGCGGTAGACCTCCTGGCGCTGCGGCGTCATCCGCAGGCCGGGGCAGGCCTCGGGCAGGCTGTTGGCGGAACGGTCGTGGAGGCGGTGATTCATCGGCGCGGCAAGCTACGCCAGCGGCTTCCAATATCAAGAATAATTCCAATCTAGGAGAAATTCCTGCCTCTGGATTGCCGCGGATCTCTGATTTTTAGGGGATTTTCTCCTGCTTTTCCCGTGATTGACCCCGAGAGTCGAGATTGTTAGTTTCCGCGCCCCGTCATGAGTTCATCCGCGCCGAATTACAAAGACACCCTGGCCTTGCCGCAAACGAGTTTCCCGATGCGTGGAGACCTGGTGGAGAACGAGCCTGCCCGACTTGCCAAATGGGAAAAGGATGACCTGTATCAAAAAATCCTCGGTCGTCGTCGCGCGGCTGGCGCCCCGGAGTTCATCCTTCACGATGGTCCGCCATTCGCGAATGGCGATGTGCACATGGGCACGGCGCTCAACAAGTTGCTCAAGGATCTGGTGGTGAAGTCGAAGACGATGGCCGGCTACACCACGCCCTTCGTGCCTGGCTGGGACTGCCACGGACTGCCGATCGAATTCAAAGTCGTAAAAGAAACCGCCGGTCTCGAAGCGCCGGAGATCCGCCGACGCTGTGCGGAGTTCGCAGGGAAATTCATCGACATCCAGCGCGCGTCATTCCGGCGCCTGGGTGTGTTTGGTGATTGGGAAAATCCTTATCTCACGATGGCACCGGCCTATGAGGCAGGCATCTTGCGGGTCTTTGCCAAACTGGTGGAAAACGGCAACGTCTATCAATCGAAGAAACCCGTGCAGTGGTCCTACGGCGCGCAGACCGCACTCGCCGAAGCCGAGGTGGAATACCAGGACAAGGAAAGCACCGCGGTCTTTGTGAAATTTCCACTCGTCAGCGGCACGCACGCAGGCAAGGCGTCGATCGCGATCTGGACGACCACTCCATGGACGCTGCCCGCCAACCTCGGCCTCGCGGTGCACCCGGAGTTCACCTATGTGATCGGCCGCTTCGAAAATGAAATTGCCGCACGCTCGGAGACGCTCGTGATCGTTCGCGAACTCATCGCCGATTTCACCGCCAAGACCGGCTTCGCGCTGGCCGAGACACTCGGCGAAGTCCGCGGTCGCGAACTCGAAGGCCTCGAAGCGAAGCATCCGTTTCTCGATCGCAACTCGAAGCTCATCCTCGCAAATTTCGTCACCACCGAGACCGGCACCGGCATTGTCCATATCGCTCCGGGCCACGGCGCGGATGACTATGTGGCGGGTCAACAAAACGGCCTGGCCGTGCTTTCACCGGTCGACGATGAAGGAAAGTTCACTGCCGAGTGCGGCGTTGCGGAACTGGTCGGCACGCATGTTTTCAAATCGAACGAACGCATCGTCGAAATCCTCGCCGAGAGCGGACATTTACTCGGTCGCGAAATTTACAAACACTCCTACCCGCATTGCTGGCGCTCGAAGACGCCGATCATTTTCCGCGCGGTCGAGCAGTTCTTCATTTCGCTCGAAACGCTGCGGGGTCAGGCGCTTGAGCAAATCGACAAGGTCGAGTGGCTTCCTGCGTGGGGCCGCAACCGCATCTATGGCACCGTCGAGTCGCGGCCCGATTGGTGCATCTCGCGTCAACGCACCTGGGGCGTGCCGCTGCCGGTTTTCTTCGGCGCCGACGGCAAGGCGATCCTCTCGGCCGAGCTTGCGCGCAAGGTCGCCGATGCGGTCGAGCACGAGGGCACGAACTTCTGGTTCGAGCAAAGCGATGCCGATCTCGCCAGCCGATTCGGCCTGCCCGCAGGCGTGAAAAAAGGCCGCGACACGCTCGATGTATGGATCGACTCCGGTTGCTCCCACGCGGCGGTGCTCGACCAACATCCCGAGCTCCACGCGCCGGCGGATTTGTACCTCGAAGCCACCGACCAGCACCGCGGATGGTTCCAAAGCTCGCTCATGCTCAGCGTCGCGTATCGCGGCACAGCTCCTTACAAGTCAGTGATGACCCACGGCTTCGTCGTCGACAAGGACAAGAAGAAGCTTTCGAAATCCGAAGCGGAAAAAGCCGGCAAGCCGATCGATGCCGCGCATTTTTACAACAAGTACGGCGCCGACATCGTGCGTCTCTGGGTGTCGTCAGTCGATTGGCAAAATGAAGTGCCCTTCGGCGAGGATCTCTTCAAGCAAGTGGCCGAGCCATACCGCCGTCTGCGCAACACGCTGCGCATTTTGCTCGGCAACCTCGATGGCTTCGATCCATCGTGCAGGCAATCATCGGTCGCCGATCTCACGTTGCTCGACCGCTGGATCCTCGAGCGCCTGCACAGCGTTACCAACGAATGCCTCAAGGCCTACGAAACCTACGAGTTCCGCAAAGTTTTCAACGCACTCAACAACTTCTGCACGCACGATCTCTCGGCAATTTACATCGATGCCACCAAGGACCGCATGTACTGCGACGCGATCGACTCGCCGCGGCGCATTGCTTCGCAGTCGGCGATGCATGCGATCTTCACTTCGCTCTGCCAACTGCTCGCGCCAATCCTTGCCTACACCGCCGACGAGGCATGGGAGCATGCGCCCTTCGCCATCGGCAGCGTGCATGAGCAGGATTTCCCGACGCCCGATCCCGCCTTCGCGCCGGGTGAGGCAAGCGCCACGGCAGAGCGGCTATTTGAAATCAAATACACCATCCAGACCGCGATTGAAGCGCGTGTTCAAGCAAAGGAATTCTCGCGCAACAACGAAGCCGATGTGACGCTGGTCGTTACCGAGGCTGATGCCGCCTTGCTGCCGCTGCTCAATGACCGCGAATTTGCGACCGAGTTCTTCATCATCGCCGGGCTCAAGGCCACAATCGGCGATGCGCTCGTCGCAACTGCGCGCAAGACCGAGCTGCCGCTCTGCCCGCGCTGCCGCAAGCACGAGCCACTGCTTGAGAGTGGATTGTGCGAGAGGTGTGATGAAGTTATCGGATGAATCGAAACAACTACTAGATTTATAGTACCGATGAGCCTTCCTCGCCTCCTTCTCCTTCTCACGCTGCCGCTCTACATCATCGACCAGATCACGAAGTTCTGGACCATCGGCACCTTTCAACCGCCATGGCATCAACCCGGCGCGCACATCACGGTGATCGAGAATTTCTTTTACCTCGTGCGCGTCCACAACCAAGGCGTGGCCTTCGGCTTTGGCAACGGCACGGCATGGGCACCGGTCGTGTTCCTCTTCGTGCCCTTTGTCGCCCTCACGCTGCTGGTAATTTTCTGGCGCAAAAAAGCCTTCACCCATCCGCTGTCGATCCTCGCCGTCGCGCTTCTCGTCTGCGGGATTTTTGGCAACCTCACCGACCGCCTCGTCCAGGGCTTCCTGCTCGAGGACTTCAAGCACGGCACATTCTGGGAGCGGCTTTCACAAGGTTATGTGGTCGACTTCATCGCCATCAAGCTCCCCCTCTACGACAGGCTCGTGCCCTCAAGCGGCGGCTGGTGGCCGGCCTTCAATGTCGCCGACTCCTGCATCTGCATCGCCGCCGCACTGCTCTTCCTCGGCGGACTCAAAGAAGATGCCGCGAAGATGCCGGAGGCGTGAGGTCAAGTTTTGCAAAATCGAAACGCGAAGGCGGAGAGAACGCAGAGGACTTCGCAGAGGGGATTGGAGGGGGCTTCGGTTTCACGAGGTGCCCATCCAAAAAACTCCGCGCATTCCTTTGCTCGCCTTAATTTTCCCCTCGGGGAGCACACGCGCCCCCGCGTGTGGTTTTCAGCGCCTTCGCTGAAAACATGCATCAGAAAAACCAATCGCGCCAAATCGCCATCGAGCCACTCATGGCGCGAGGGTGCGTGTGCTCCCCAATCCATACCCGAACTAAGCGAAATCGCCGAACGCTGCGGCGTCCCCGACATTTACTACTTCAACCGCTTGTTCCGCGCACGCCACGGCATGCCTCCGGGCACCTATGCCCGCGAGGCGCGAATGCTGGGCTTGGGTAAACGCTGATTCGGAAGACGGAACGAGGTCTGGAGCAGGTTCGGCGACGCCCACCCCCAAGGAAGAATCGTTGGGCGACAAGGTGCGGTCAAATTCTGCCTTTGAATGGAATTTTTCTTGAAATTTGAAACCTTTATTGGCACTTTTCAAGAAAAGTGGAAAAAATCACCCGACATAGCCTGATCCTTCGCCTCGGTGATTCGCTGGATCACTTTCGTGTCACCGCGCTCCTCGGGCCGAGGCAATGCGGGAAAACCACGCTGGCGCGGACTTGCGATGTGCCGCGTGAAAACTATTTCGATCTGGAGGATCCGCTGGATCAGGCGCGGCTGGAAAACCCGCGTGATGTGCTCGGCGGCTTGTCGGGCTTGATCGTCATCGACGAATTCCAGCGCCAGCCGGATCTTTTTCCCATCCTGCGAGTGCTCGCGGATCGGAAGGATCGTCCGGCCAGGTTTCTCATCCTTGGCAGCGCCTCGCCGCAGTTGATGAAAGGGGCTTCCGAGTCCCTGGCCGGACGCGTGAATTTCATCCACATGGGCGGCCTTCACTGCGGAGAAGTAGGCGTAGCCGACCGCGACCGGCTGTGGCTGCGCGGCGGATTCCCGGAATCCTACCTCGCGCCCTCCGAGGAAATCAGCAACCGCTGGCGGAGTTCGTTCATCCAAACCTTCCTGAGCCAGGATCTCCCGAGCTTCGGAATCGATGTCCCGCCGGAGCGGCTGCGGCGCTTCTGGATCATGGCAGCCCACTACCACGGGCAAAGCTGGAACAGCTCCGCCATCGCCAAATCCCTCGACATATCGCACACCACGGCGCGCTCCTATCTGGACATCCTGACGGAATCCTACGTGATGCGCCAGTTGCCCCCGTTCGCCACGAATCTCAAAAAACGCATCGTCAAAGCACCCAAAGTTTATCTGCGGGATTCAGGCCTGCTTCACAGCCTTTTGCAGATCGGATCCCTCGCGGGTCTGCAGTCCAACCCCCGTTATGGCGCCTCGTGGGAAGGCTTCGCGCTGGAGCAGCTGTGCGCGGCGCTGGCCTTGGAGCCGGATGAGGTTTTCTTCTGGGGAACCCATGGCGGGGCGGAGATGGATCTCGTCGTCGAACGCGGCGGCAAGCGTTACGCCTTCGAGTTCAAGGCAACGGAAAAACCCCGCGTCACCCACTCCATGACCATCGCCAAGGCGGATCTGGCTCTGGAAAAGGCTTATCTCGTCTATCCCGGCGAGCTTTCATTTCCCCTCCGTGACGGGATGGAAGCGCTCGGCTACGCGAAAATCCCGGATTTCCGGTTCCCCTAGGCAACCCCTGTTCGCCAAACTCTTAAAATAAAGGGACAGACCTTTTATCAGGCTGCGGAGCAGACCTATTCGAAGTTTGTGACACTGACGGCTGTTCCAGAGCCCACGGTTGTGACGTTTGGTGGTCTTGGTGCGCTTCTCCTGCTGCGCCGCCACAGGGCATAAGCTTCATCCTTTTGGCTTTGGGATGAAATGTGGCGGCGATCAATGGTCGCCGCGTGAATGGATAAGTGATAAGTGGAAGAGCGGCGACCGGTGATCGCCGCCACATTTCCCGAGCGGTCCTTTGAGGGTGTTTTTGCCGCTTGTGCCACCTAAAATACGCATTTTGATCAAAAATTGGCAAACTTCTGGTGATTTAAATCGCCGAAAATTCCAATTTGCATCGTTTTCGATCATTTTTGATTGCAATTGTTCCGCCGATCGCTCAGATTTCCCTCCCCAACCCCAATTTTATGAGCAAATCGACCATGGACGGCGCCCAAGCGCTCATCAAGACCCTCGACGACCTCGGCATCGAGTACATTTTCGGGTATTCCGGCGGTGCCGCGATTCCGATTTTCGACGCCTTGGAGACGGTGAAGACCAAGATGAAATTCATCCTCGTCCGTCACGAACAAGGTGCCGTGCACATGGCCGATGGCTATGCCCGCGCGACTGGCCGCCCCGCCGCGGTGCTCGTGACCTCCGGCCCGGGCGCCGGCAACACCGTCACCGGTCTCATGACCGCGATGATGGACTCCGTGCCGATGCTGGTGATTTGCGGTCAGACCGTGACTTGGATGCTTGGCAAGGACGCCTTCCAGGAGGCCGACATTTTTGGCATCACCATTCCGGTGGTGAAGCACAACTACCTCGTGAAGGAAACCAACGCGCTGCCGCGCATTGCTCGCGAGGCTTACCACATTTCGACCACCGGTCGCCCTGGTCCGGTGCTAATCGATGTGCCCAAGGACATTTCGCAAGGCCCCTTCACCGGTGACATGAATCCCCCGCTGCAACTTCCCGGATATCATCCGGAAGCCTCAAAGGAAATTTGCGCCAAGTCCGTGAAGCAAGCCGCCGACCTCATCGCCAAGGCCAAGCGCCCGGTGATTCTTGCCGGCCAAGGCTGCATGATCGCCCGCGCCGACAAGGAGCTGCGTTATCTCGCAGAGACCCTCAACGCGCCGGTCACCACCACGCTGCTCGGCAAGGGCGTTTTCCCCGAGACTCACCCACTCTCGCTCGGCATGCTCGGCATGCACGGCACCGCCTACGCCAACAAGGCGATGATCGAATGCGACCTGCTGCTTAATGTCGGCTCTCGTTTCGACGACCGCATCATCGGCCAACCCTCGAAGTTCTGCAAAGACGCCCAGATCATCCACATCGACATCGATCCCGCCGAGATGGGCAAGATGATCCAGCCGAATGTGCAAATCGTCGGCGATGCAAAAGCCGCGTTGGCGGAGATCAATGAAAAGATCGGCCCGCTCGAAACCTCCGAGTGGATCAGCAAGCTCGATGGCTACAAAAAGAAATTCCCGCTCAGTTATAAAAAACAAGGCGGCCTGCGCATGCAGCAGGTGATCGACGAGCTCTACGAACTCACCGAAGGCAAGGCGATCGTCTCGACCGATGTGGGCCAGCACCAGATGTGGGCCGCGCAGTTTTACAAGAACCACGAGTCCTTCCACTGGCTCTCCTCCGGTGGCGCCGGCACGATGGGCTTTGGTTTTCCTGCTGCCATCGGCGCGCAACTCGCGTGCCCGGACAAAATGGTCATCTCGATCTCCGGCGACGGCGGATTCCAAATGACCCTCTTCGAACTTGCCACCGCGCAGCTTCACAAATTGCCGATCAAGATCGTGGTGCTAAACAACCACTACCTTGGCATGGTGCGCCAATGGCAGGAGCTGTTCTATGAGGACCGCACCTCCGGTGTCGACCTCATCGGCAACCCTGACTTCTGCAAACTGGCCGCCGCCTACGGCATCCCGTCGGTGCACATCAAGCGCCCGGCCGATGTCACCCGCATGTTGGAAAAAGCCCTCGCCTACAACGACGGCCCGATCCTCATCCACGCGGAATGCGTCAAGACCGACAATGTTTTCCCGATGATCCCCGCCGGCGCGGCTCTCGAAGACATGATCACCGAAGCGCCCAAGCAGAAGATGGCCAAACCCGTCGGTTCCACATGATGAAATGATGAACGGCTTTCGGTGTTTGGGTGATTGAAAAATTTCTCAAACCACACCGAAGCCAAACTTCCCGTTCTTCGCCCGAATCCTCCAACCCGAAATCTATTTTCCCATGCCCAACATCGTCACCACCGACACCCCGGTGCCAGCCCCGGTCATCGCCCGCGGCCCGAGCCACACGCTTTCGATCCTGGTCAACAACCAACCCGGCGTGCTGATGCGCATCTGCCAGGTGTTCTCCCGCCGCGGCTTCAACATCGACTCACTCGTCGTTTCCGAAGGACGCAACGCGAATTTCTCGCGCATGACCATCGGCATCTCCGGCGACCCGCAAGGCCTCAGCCAGATCATCATGCAGGTCGGCAAGCTCATCGATGTGATCCATTGCTTCGAGCACACCTCCGCCGATTCGGTCACCAAGGAAATGGTGCTCATCAAGATCCAATGCTCGCCCGAGGAACGCTCGATGGCCCTGCAGATCACCGAACACTTCGCCGGCAAAACTGTCGACCTCACACCGACTTCGATGATCGTCATGATCAACGGCGACAGTCCGAAGGTCGACGCCGCCATCGCGATGTTCTCGCAGTTCAACATCATCGAGACCGTCCGCACCGGCAAGGTCGTCATGGCCCGCGGCGAACAGCCGACTTGAGATCGCGTTCGCTGATTTTTTCAAAGGACGCCGTTGCGCAGTAGTTCGCCGATGTCTTTGGCGTTTTGTGTCGAATCGTGACGACGCTCGTCACGCAAAGTGATGTGCCATCTGGCTAAATTGTCACATGGCAAAAATGTAACGAAGCCGCCGTTGTGGAGGTTGTGTGTCATTCGCGAGAAGTCGCGCGCACTTCCACAACATCATGAAAAACAGATTCAAATTCACACTCGTTTCCGCGGCTGCATTGACAATTGCATTGCCTTGCACCGCATTGGCTCAAATCCAATTCCTTGGCGGCGCAAGCCTTCCATACGGAGGAGAAATCGTGTCGTATTCCAACGGGCAAATCCTCACTACCAATTCCGGCAACGGCAGCCACTCGATCCAATCCTACTCGCTTGGCAGCAATGGCGCGCTTTCGTCCGGCATTTCCATCGATCTGGCATCGACCTTTGGCGGGGCCGCAAACATCAGCTCAATTTCGAGCGTGCTCGCCGATAGCCGCGGCTTCGGCGTTGCCTCGGTCATACCTACAGGAAAAACATCCACGGACCTTGGCCGCATCGCGATCTTCAACAGCTCGACGGGCTCCATCCTCAAAACACTCGATGTCGGATACCACCCCGACTCGGTGACCATCACTCCCGACGGATCGAAACTTATCATCACCAACGAAGGTGAGTTTGTTTCGACCGCAGCCGAGGCCACCTTCGCTCGACCGGGATCGATCAGCGTCGTCGATCTCTCGGGCGTTACCTCGGTGGATAATGTTTCCAACCTCACGAGCTCGAATGTCGCAACCTACGATTTCTCCGCAGCCAATCTTGCCACAGGCGTGAGCCTCACCGGCATCCGCGACAACACCTTCGCCGCAAACAACTCAGGGACCACCGCACTCATGGCCAACATCGAACCGGAATACACCACCGCTTCAAACACCAAGGCCTTTCTCACGCTTCAGGAAAACAACGCGATCGCGACCTTCGATTTCGCCACCGGAAAATTTGAGAAAATCAGCAGCCTCGGCAGTATCACACAAACGATCGATGCCTCGGATCGTGACGGCGCAAGTAACGGCAAGTCGGTCAACATCAATGATGTGGTCAAGGGCCTTCCTATGCCCGACACAATCACCCAGTTCTCACGCGGCGGCAGCACATTCCTTGTGACCGTCAACGAAGGCGACGCGCGTCCGGACGACGCAGACATCGCACGGGCTAACGTATCTGGTGTGGTCGACGCCTCCGACAGCGGCAGTGGCGACCAGTATTACGCAGGCAATGTCGGCAACAGCGGCATCGGTCGTCTCAATATTCTCAAGGACATGGGCAATCTCGATGGCGACGCCGGCATCGAGGACCCGACCATGATGGGCACGCGCAGCTTCTCGATCTGGAATGCATCGACCCAAGAGCGCGTCTTCGACAGCGCGAGCATGATTGAGCAGTATGTTGCAGCCAATGACCCGACGACATTCAACATGAACGACGGATTGACCACCAAATACGACGAGCGCTCGGATGACAAAGGCCCTGAGCCCGAGGCGCTGGCTTTCGGCACCATCGGTGGTCGGGACTATGTCTTCGTCGGAGCGGAGCGCCAAAACGGCATCTTCCAGTTCGATATCACGAACTTGGGCAATGTGACCATTACCAACTACTTCAACACCGCAACCAGCAGCGCCGACAGCGGGGGCGCGTTCATTTCGCCCGAGTCGATTGTGTTCCTCGATAGCGCAAGCAACCCGACCGGGCAGAACTTGCTCGTGATTGGCTATGAAGGAACCGGCAGCAACGGCTCCATTGCCGTCTTCAGCGTTGTGCCCGAGCCGCACAGCGCATTGCTTGTGGGCATCGCTACCGTGTTCGGTGCTATGCGCCGCCGCCGGGCTTGATGCCGGGTTTGTTCGCCTTATTTCCAAAGAAGCCATTGGCCTAAAGCGCCAATGGCTTTTTTGATTTTTTGAAACTGCGCAAACGCCCAATAATCCGTGGACAAAGTGCATCGGCGCGCCTCATTTTACGCGCACCATGCTCAATGCCATAGTGGCCTTCGGCACCAGTGCGCCCGAACTGGCGGTTTCCGTCATGTCGGCATACAAGGGCGAAGCGGATCTCGCGCTTGGCAATGTGGTGGGCTCCAACATTTTCAATGTCCTCTTCATCCTTGGCATCTCGGCGTTGATTGTTCCGCTGATCGTGCACCAACAGCTCGTGCGCTTCGATGTTCCCATCATGATCGGTGCCTCACTGCTGTTGTACGGAGTCTCCCGTGACGGCACGATTTCGCTGATCGATGGCGCGGCCCTCTTTGTTCTGGCCCTTGCGTACACCGCGTTTCTCATCAGGCAATCGCGCAAAGAAAAGAATGCGGAGGTCATCACGGAATACGAAGTCGAATACGGCAAGCATGGGGTAAAACCCAAGTGGGCGCGCAACATCTTCTTCATCGTGCTGGGTCTTGCAGGTCTCATTCTTGGATCGCGCTGGCTGGTTGAAGGTGCGGTTTTCATCGCGCGCAACTTCGGTGTTTCGGAGCTCGTCATCGGTCTCACCATCGTCGCAGCCGGCACATCGCTTCCCGAAGTCGCCACCTCGATCATTGCCGCCATCAAAGGCGAACGCGACATCGCCGTCGGCAATGTCGTCGGCTCCAACATTTTTAACATCCTCGTCGTGCTGGGCCTTTCATCGATCATCGCCCCTTCAGGCGTTGCCGTCGATGCCGCAGCCCTCAAGTTCGACATCCCCGTCATGATCGGCGTGGCCATCGCCTGCCTCCCGATCTTCTTCCACAACCACATGATTTCACGCACCAACGGCGCGTTCTTTTTCCTCTGCTACGTCGCGTATGTGGCTTACCTCATCGCCGGAGCGCAGCAAGAACCGACCAGCACCCAGGCACCCCAAAGCTGCCCCATCTACCGCGCGGGGTGAGAAATCCACCGCGGCACCCGCGAAGTACACTCAGGGGCAAAAAGCTTGAAATTTGACCCTAATTTTTTGCCCAGGTGGGTCAATTTTTTCAAATTTCCGACTAAGCGGGCTGGAAAATTTAGAAAAATCGGGCGAATTTCGATTTGTAACTCATTGGTAATCAATCGAATAAAATAATCTTTCGGGCGCCCTCATTTTTTCTTGTCGCTTGAGTGTATTTTGGTGTATTTCATCACCACCCAAACGTCACCCGGGTTTTCTCGTGAGCAGCAATTACCAGCGATACAAGGGGTTCACCCCCTACAAGATGGACCCCAAGTTTCGGGTTTCCGTGCCGACGGCATGGCGTCCGGAAGCGGGGGGCGTTTTGTTTCTGCTGTTTTCCAAGGAGCATGAAATGCCCTTGGTGAAGGTGCTGAGTCATGAGGCCTACGGCGAAAAAGTTTCGTTGATCCAGAGTAGCGACAAGACTCCGGTCGAGAAGGGCAAGTTGCTGGGCAAGTTGGCGATGTTGTGTCGCGAAGTGTCGCTCAACGAGCAGGGCAAGTTGCTGGTGCCGAAGGACCTGAGCGAGAAAGCCGGCATCGAGGCCGACTCCGAAGTCGTGTTGGCCGGCCGTGGCATTCATTTCGAAATTTGGAGCAAAGCGAACTTCGAGCGAGTGCTCAACATCGAGACTCGCGAAGACGAAAGCGACGACCTCGGAATTTTCTGATCACTCATTCATCAACTCCATCACGAGCAATCCATCATGTGGCTCACATCATCCGCGCCAATCACCGAGGCGGCCTGCGCGCCGATCGGTGGAGCTCGCGGTCTGCGCTCGGTGGGGTCGTTGAAAAATTTTCCTGCCACACAAGACTCCGCGCCCGGGACGGCGAGGGGTTTTGGCAACGCAACGGATGTCCGCGCCGCACCTGGCTGGTTGGCGGCGCGGCTTCCGGGGACTTTCATGGACGGGCACCAGCGATCTCCCGGGACGGAGCATCCGGCGCCTCTTGATACGATGGTTCGCGCGGCTTCCGGCTGGTTGTCCGCGCGGCTATCGTGGCTTTCCGAATCGCGCGATGTTTCGCGCAAAACTCCGCGTGTCGCTGCGCATGCTTCATGCATCGTCATGAGCGAGGCCAATGAGCCAAGTGAAGCGCAGGGCAAGGGTGGGTATCACTTGCCAGTTTTACCGGCGGAGGTGGCCGAGTGGATGGCTGCCAAGCCGGGCGACTTCATCATCGATGCGACGCTGGGTGGTGGTGGTCACAGCGAGATGTTTCTCAAGGCCGGCGCCGAAGTGTTGGGGGTGGATCGTGACCCCGAGGCGCTCGAGCACGCGCGCGCGCGACTGGCGGGCTATGGATCGCGCTTCACGACTTGGGAGGGAAATTTTTCCAACTTGCTCGAGATCCCTGCGATCAAAGCCGGACGCAAGGCAGATGGCTTGTTGCTGGATTTGGGAGTTTCATCGCGCCAGTTGGATTCCGCCGCGCGCGGGTTTTCATTCATGCGCGAAGGTCCGCTCGACATGCGGATGGGTCCATCGAGCCCCCGCACGGCGGCTGAGTTGGTGAATCAATCGAGCGAGGCCGAGCTCACGCGCATTTTGTTTGAGTTTGGCGAAGAGCCGAAAGCCCGGCGCATCGCAGCGGCTTTGGTGAGACAACGCGAAGTGAAACCTTTCGCCAGCACGCTCGAGCTCGCGTCATGCATCGAAGCGGCGGTCGGTCGCCAAGGTCGCATCCACCCCGCGACGCGTGCGTTTCAAGCGATCCGCATGGCAGTCAATGAAGAGCTCGAATCACTCGCTGCCGCGCTGGCTGCCGTGCCGCAGGTGCTCAAGCCCGGCGGCAGGCTCATGGTGATCACTTTCCACAGCCTTGAGGATCGAATGGTGAAACGCTACTTGCGTCATCGCTCGACGCCGATGATTGACGAGCCGGGTTGGCCCGCGCCGCGTCCGAATCCCGACCTTCAGTTTGAACTCCTCGCACGCAAGGCCATCGCGCCCGGTGCTGTGGAGATCTCCACCAACCCGCGGTCGCGCAGTTCAAAGCTGCGAATCGCCCGCCTTCTGGAAACAAAACCATGAACCGTCGCCGCAACGAAACACGCACCCCCCTCTCGGTATTTGCCACCCTCATTCTTGCCGCCGCCCTCATCGCCGGCGGCGGGGTGCTTCACGCCTATTACAAAAATGGCCAGGTGCAAGCCAGCCGCGAACTCGATAAGATCGAACGCGACATCGAGCAATACCGCCTCGACATGCGCACCAGCCAGATGCGCATGGACCAATTGCTCAACCGCTTCGTGATTCGCAAACAACTTTCCGAAAACGGATCCGACCTCATCGCGATTTCCAGCGCGGTTGTCGAAGAGGTCAATCCCGCTCCCGCCGACCCGCGCGCCGTCGCGTCCGCCGCACCCTGATTCGTGACTTCCTCGTTCCAAGCCCGCTGCATCGCCCTTCTAACGATCCTCGTGATCGGGTTGAGTGTGCTCTCGTGGCGGCTTGTGCAGATCCAGTTGGTCGACCGCCAGCGTTATGCGGAGAGCTCGCGCAAGGCATTTCACCGCATCGAGAAACTGCCGGCGGTGCGCGGCATGATTGTCGATAGCCGCGAGGAACCAATCGCCAAGAGCATTCCTGTTTCGACGCTTTACATTGACACCAACCATCTTAAGGACCCGAAGCTGGCGAGTTTCGGTGTGGCCTGCAAGGAGCTGAGCGCGACTGATGGCTGGGATCGATTGGATGCGGCCGCGCGGCGTCGGCAAGTTGTCAGCCTGCGCGGGGAAATCATCGAGCGCGACACCGGCGAGGAAATTAAGCGCAAGCATCTGGAATATGCTGTGAGCGTCTTGGCGAGGCCGCTTGGCATGAAGCGCGCGGAGTTGATGGACAAGATCAATAATGGCAAAGGCAAAAGCAAGTGGTTTCCGCTTGTAAAGGATTTGCCCGAAGACATCGCCGATGGCCTGCGCGAAACCATCGACCGCAATTACCTTCAAGGATTCGAATTTCAAAATTCCATCAAGCGCTGGTACACCTCGCCTAACCTCGCGACGCACCTGATCGGATTCACGGGTGAGGCCGAGCAGGTCAACGCAGAGGGCAAGGTCGAGAACAAGGTCGTCGGGCGCTTCGGCATTGAGGCTGCAATGCAAGAATATCTCGCCGGCCGCGATGGGTGGCGCCAGCACCACCGCGACGCGCGCGGGCTGGTTGTGCCCGGCAATTCAACCAGCCTATTGCCGCCGCGCTCGGGGCTCAATGTGCAGCTCACCATCGATATGGGATTGCAGGCGATCGTCGAAGAGGAAATGGAAGCCTGCCTCGCGGAATTCCAATCCGAGCGCGGAGCAGTCATTCTGATGAATCCGAAAAATGGCGAGATCCTCGCGCTGGCAAGCAGGCCGCACTTTGATCTGAACCATCGCAAGGACATCGCGCAAAACGGATTCAACTTTGCCACCCAGGCGATCTACGAGCCAGGCTCGACATTCAAGATCATCGCCACTGGAGCAGCGATCAACGAAGGTCTCGCCAAACCAACAACGCAGGTTTTCTGTCACAATGGTTTGTATTCCGAGGGAAGCTTCACCGTGCCTGATCATCACCCATACGGCAGCCTCACGCTCGAGGGAGTGCTTGCGAAATCGAGCAACATCGGTGCTTACAAGTTTGCAAAACAACTCGGATCCAAGCGCTTTTACGACTATGTCTCGCGCTGGGGCTTCGGTCGCAAAACCGGCATCATGCTCGGAGGTGAAAGCTCGGGCATCGCGCGCAACACCAACAATCCCGTCGACTTCTCGCGCGCGAGTTATGGCTACGCTCTCAACGTCACGCCCTTGCAAATGGCTTGCGCGTATTCGGTGATCGGCGGTGATGGCCGCTTGCTCAAACCGAAGATCGTCAAATCACTCGTCGCCAATGACGGCACGGTGGTGGAAACATTTCCTGAAGAAGAAATTTGCCGCGTGCTCAAGCCAGAGGCGGCAAGGCAGATGCGAGAGGCAATGATCAAGACCATCGAGCCCGGAGGCACCGCGACGCTGGCCGCCGTGCCGGGATACAAAGTTTCCGGCAAGACCGGCACCGCCAAGCGCCACAACCCGAATGGCTCGGGCTACCTCAACAACAGCTACACCGTCTCGTTCGCCGGCATGATCCCCGCACACGACCCGGCCTTTGTCGGCGTGGTGGTGATCGACGATCCGAAGACGAACAAAGTGTCGCGTTACGGCGGCACCATCGCCGCACCCGCGTTTGGCCGCATTGCCGCACGCGCCGCCACCTATTTGAACCTGCCTCCCACCGAACCCGTGAATCCCTCGCTGACGAAGGCCGCCAAACCATGATTCTAAAGCAACTTGTCGCCAGCCTCGCACGCGTCACCGCCTCCGGGCCGATGGACGCGGAGATCCACTCGCTCACCGCATCATCCAAAGAAGTTGGCCCCGGCGTGATGTTTGCCGCGCTCCGCGGCAGCGCGAATGATGGCCATCGTTTCATCGATGATGCCTTGTCCGCCGGAGCTTCAGCGATCCTTTCCGAGACCGCGCCGCCGAGTGACTTTGGCAACACGGTGGCATGGCTGCATGTGCCCGATAGCCGTGCGGCGCTTGCCGAAATGGCATCGGCATTGGCGGGCCATCCATGGCGCGACCTCGCGATGGCCGGAGTGACCGGCACGAATGGAAAAACGACCACCGCATTTCTCATTCATCATGTGATGAAAACCGAATGGCACCGCGCGGGCTTGCTCGGCACTGTGTTGGTCGACGATGGCGAAACGGTTTCGTCTGCCACGCACACCACGCCCGATCCGGTGGCACTTTTGCAATTGATCGCACGCATGCGCGACCACGGCTGCCGTGGTGTGGCGATGGAAGTTTCCTCGCATGGCATTCATCAAAAGCGCGTGGCGTCGATCGGATTTGATGCCTGCGTTTTCACCAACTTGAGCCAGGATCATCTCGATTATCACGGCACGATGGATGCGTACTTCCGCGCCAAGGCCGATTGGTTTCATGCGCTTGCGGCCGACCCGCACGGTAAAAAGCCGGTCGCGGTGATCAACACCGATGATTCGTTTGGCGCAGAGCTTGCGGATGAGCTTGATGGCAAAATGCCGCTCATCCGATTCGGCTTCGGCGTGCATTGCGACTTTCGCGCCAACAACTTCATGCAATCGGCGCGGGGCATGGAGTTTGAACTGGCGACCAAGGGAAAATCCTATCTCGTGCGTGCGCCATTGATCGGCCGCTTCAATGCTTACAATTTGCTCGCGGCCTTGGCGGCGTCCCATGCTTGCGGGATTCGCCCGCGCGAAGCGGTGGCCGCGTTGGCGCATGCGCCGCAAGTGCCGGGCCGCATGGAAAATGTCGGCAATGCCGGCGGCGCGACGGTGTTTGTCGATTACGCCCACACGCCCGATGCGTTGGAAAACGCCTGCCGCACGCTCAAGGAGCTCAATCCGCGCCGCCTCATCACCGTCTTCGGTTGCGGCGGTGATCGCGATCGCGGCAAGCGTCCGCTTATGGCTGCCGCGGCCGCTCGTCACAGCGATGCTTGTGTGTTGACCTCTGACAATCCCCGTTCGGAAGACCCACTTGCGATTCTGCGCGAAATGGAGGCAGGCATCGGTGGCAAAAATCATCTCAGCATTGCCGACCGCGCCGAAGCGATTTCCTTCGCCGTGCAAAATTCGCTTTCCGGCGACATCATTCTCGTTGCCGGCAAGGGCCATGAGACCAGTCAGCAATTTTCCGACCACGCGATTGAATTTGACGACCGCAAGCACGCTGCCAAGGCCTTGCGCGAAAGAGCCCAAGCCATTTCCGCCAACCGATGAAGTCACTCAGCGCCCAACAGATCGCGGATGCCCTCGGCGCTGATGTCGCTGCTGGAGATCCGGCCGCGGTCGTGTGCGCCGGCGTTTCGACCGACACGCGCAAGCTGCCTGCCGGATGTGCGTTCTTCGCACTGCGCGGTGAGAACTTCGATGGCGATGCCTTTGCGGCCGATGCCTTGGCTGCTGGCGCGGCGCTCGTCGTCGTACAGCGATGGAGTGGCAATTGCCCGGCAGGCGCGGCGGTGATCGTGGTGCCCGACACACTCGCCGCATTGCAACGCCTCGCTTACTGGTGGCGCAGGCAGCTCGACATTCCGGTGGTCTGCATCACTGGTTCGAATGGCAAGACCAGCACCAAGGATCTCACCACCGCGGTGCTATCGCGGCGTTTCCGTGTCTCATCCACCAAGGGCAACCTCAACAACCACATCGGACTTCCGCTCACGGTGCTCGCGACGACATTGGAAGATCAGGCCGCCGTTTGGGAAATCGGCATGAACCATGCGGGCGAGCTCGCACCTTTGTGCAAAATTGCGCAGCCAAAATATGGCATCATCACCAACATCGGCACCGCGCACATCGAGCATCTCGGATCGCGCGATGCGATCGCTGACGAAAAAGGAACGCTGGCACGCGCATTGCCCGAAGATGGAATTCTGTTCATTTCGGCAAGCTGCGATTATCATGATTTCCTCCGCGAAAGAACCAAAGCCGCGCTGGTATCGGTCGGCGATGGTCGCGGCATCGTGCGCGCCGAAAACCTGCGCCTCGAGCCGGATCGCAGCCACTTCACTCTCGTGATCGAAGGCGACGGCCATGCCGAAATCTGCTTGCCTGTGCCCGGTCGCCACATGGTCATCAACGCCCTGCTCGCGGCCGCAGTCGGATGGAAGCTTGGCATGCCGCCATGCGAAATTGCCGTGGGCTTGAGCGAAGTGAAAATTTCCAGTGGCCGACTCGCGCGGCGCGTGGTCGATGGCGTGACGGTCATCGACGACACCTACAATGCGAATCCCGAGTCGATGGCCGCAGCGATTGAAACGCTGGCCGAGGCGCCGGTGCCCAATGGCGCGCGACGCTTTGTGGTGCTTGGTCGCATGGGTGAGCTCGGCATTCATGGTCCGGCCGCGCACCACCAGATCGGCGAACTCGCGGCAAGCCGTGATCTTGTCGTCATCGCTGCCGGCGAGGGCGCCGAGGGCATCGCCGAAGGCGCGGGCGGTGCAAAACATTTTCCCGTACTTGCCGATGCCGCGAAATGGCTCGCGGCGGAGGTCAAGCCCGGCGACGCGGTACTCTTCAAGGGCAGCCGCTCCGCCACCATTGAGCGCGTGATGAACGCCGCATTCCCACCAAACTGATGTTACCCGCAATTTACGATTTTTGGTTCCAGGCCTTCGAGGCAGAAAAAGCAGCAGGCCATCATGGTTGGGCTCATGCGTTTTCATTTCTCAACCTCTTTCAATACATCACCTTCCGCGCGGCGGGCGCCGGCATTCTTGCCTTCCTGCTTTCGCTGATCTTCGGCCCGCGCGTGATCCGCCGTCTCATTTCAATGAAGTTGGGTCAGCCGCTGCGCACGGCAGAGGAAGTCCACAAACTCGCCGAGCTTCATGGTGGCAAGCTTGGCACGCCAACGATGGGCGGCGTGCTGATCCTTGGCTCGGTGATCATAGCGACACTAATCTGCGCGCGTCCGCTCAACCCTTTTGTTGCGGTGTGCGCGTGTACGATGGCTGCCTGCGGATTGCTTGGCTTTTGCGATGATTACAAAAAGGTGCGCGAGAAAAAATCTGATGGCCTGAGCAGCCGCACGAAATTGTTCTGGCAACTGGTGATCGCGTTGGTGGCGGCCTTTTTCATTTATTACAAGCCAGAGATTTCGGGTCACGGGGTCGATGCGTCGCGTCTCGCAAGCAACGAGGCCGGCTTCATGCTAGGTAGCGGCAAGCCGATCGGCATCGATGCGATTTGTTTTCCTCTTTTCAAAACGCCGTTGCTGGAGCTTGGCTTTTTCATCATTCCGTTCTTCGCGTGGATCATCATCGGCTGCTCGAACGCGGTGAACCTCACCGATGGTCTCGACGGGCTTGCTACAGGTTGCACGATCAGCACTGCGCTGGCTTACGCGTTGCTCGCATACCTTGCCGGGCACTATTTCATGGCGGTCGAGTATCTGGTGATCCCGCACAACCTTTACATCGGCGAGCTTGCCGTGTTCCTGATGGCGCTGGCTGGTGCGGGTTTCGGTTTCCTTTGGTTCAACTGCCACCCGGCCAAGGTTTTCATGGGCGACACCGGATCACTCGCGATTGGTGGCGCGCTCGGCACCGCGGCGATCTGCACCAAGCAGGAGCTTTTGCTGGTCATCATCGGCGGCGTCTTCGTGATGGAGGCAATGTCGGTGATCCTACAGGTCGGCAGTTTCAAACTTCGCAAGAAGCGCATCTTCAAGATGTCGCCGATCCACCATCACTTCGAACTGCTCGGTTGGCATGAAAACCAGGTGATCATCCGCTTCTGGATTCTGTCGATCATGCTCGCGCTGTTCGGTCTCGCCATTTTGAAAATCGTTTGATGTCCATGACGCTTGCTGGAAAACATGTTGCCATTTTGGGTGCGGGTCGCAGTGGCCGGGCTGCGGCCTTGCTTGCGTTGCGCGAAGGCGCGGAGGTGTCGATCTGGGATGCCGCCAGCGAGGAGGCCTTTGCAGGCATGCCCGAAGGCGTGGCGCTCCACCCTCATGCGAACGAGGAAACCGGGCGCGGCGTGCATTGCGAATTGTTGGTCGTGAGCCCGGGCATCGACACCTACGGGCCTTATGTCGCCGCGTTTGCAACGCACGCGGGCGAGGTCATCGGCGAGGTGGAACTCGCATCGCGATATTACTCAGGAAAAATTGTCGGCATCACCGGCACCAACGGCAAGACCACGACCACCGGCATTGTCGGGCGCATCCTTGAACACGCGGGTCTTGGCGGTACCCCTTGCGGAAATTTCGGCACGCCTTTCGCCGAGGTGGTTTTGCAATCACATCCGCCCGCCGCTGTCGCGCTCGAGCTGAGTTCATTTCAACTCGAAACCATCCGCACGCTGCGTCCGGATGTTGCGGTGTGGCTGAACTTCGCGCCAGACCACATGGATCGCTACCCGACCGTGCAGGCGTATCGCGAGGCGAAGCTGCGCATCTTTCAAAACCTCAAGCCCGACGATGTCGCGGTGATCCCTTTCGGCGGCGAACTTCCCGTACCAACGAGCAAGCCGATCACGTTTTCCACAATTGATCCCGCAGCCGATTGGTTTTCCGACGGTGTCCTCATTTTTCATCGCGGCGAAGTTTGCGCCGACCTCAATCGCGACAGTTTTCTGCGCGGTCTCCACAATGCGGAAAACGCAATGGCCGCGATGGCTGCCTGCCATGCCTTGGGCGTGCCGATCGATGTGATGCGCGAGGCGCTGCATGGCTACAACCCGCCACCGCACCGCTGCGAATTCATCCGCACGCTCGACGGCGTCGAATACCTCAACGACTCGAAAGCCACCAACCTCCATGCGCTCGAAAGCGCGCTGCGCTCGCAGGTCCGCCCGGTGGTGCTGATCGCCGGCGGCAAGGACAAGGGCCTCGACTACTCGCCGGTACTGCCGCTGCTGGAAAAAAAGGCGCTCGCCTGCGTGACCTTCGGCCAAATTGCCCGTCCGCTGGCCGAACTTTTCGCGCAAGCGGTTCAAAGCGAGGCAGTTTCGACGCTCGCCGATGCGGTGAATGTCGCTCGCAGCCTCGCGCCGCAAGGTTCCACGATTCTGCTCTCGCCAGGCACCTCGTCTTTTGATCAATTTTCCGGCTATGAACAACGCGGTGACGCGTTCAGAGATCTCGTACATCAACTCAACTGATACCCATATGAAATTCCAAACACTGCCCGTCAGACGCCGCCCTGTTTCCAAGGGGATTTTCCACCGACTCAGCGCCGTCACCCGCAAACGCCAACGCGTTTCCGCCAGTGCCACGATGTCGGGTATGGAAATGGAAGATGGCGGATCAAAAATTTCCCGCGCGTTGACGATCATCTTCCTCATTCACATCGTCGCGATCGCGTTGATCTTCATCCACCAGCGTTTCCTTGAAGGTCGCCCGCAGGAAAGCACCCGCGCTGTCGCGCACGAGGCAGCCACACCTGCGGTCGTCGCCAAGACGCCCGACACTCCCCCCGCACCGCTCGTCGCGAACAGCGGCAAAACGCATGTCACCAAGGACGGTGAAAGCTACGTATCGATCGCCACCATGCACGGAGTGGCGGAGGCGGATCTGCGCCAGTTGAATCAAGACAAAGCCATGCGCAAAGGTCTGATCCTCAGCATTCCGATGCAGAAAGCCGAAGCTACGGCAGTGGTTTCTGAAGCTGTCGCGGATGCAAGCACAACAACGACCGATGCCGTGATCGCCGCCCATACCACCGCCGACGACGGCATGGTCGAAGCAGTGCCAGTCGATGTGAGCATCGCGCCAAAGGCGAAGGCAGTCGTGGAAAACGAAAGCGCCCAACCCGCTTCGAAGGAGGTAGCCAAAGCCTCGGGCAAGACCCATCAGGTCAAGAAGGGCGAAACAATCGTGAAGATTGCCAAGCATTACAAGGTCACGCAAGACGCGCTGATGAGCGCCAACGCCATCACCGACCCCACCAAGCTCAAAGCGGGTGCGAGTCTGGTGATTCCGTGATGTGATTCCCATCAATTTCCATGGCTCGCCATTGCTCCACCTTCCTCTGCGCCGCGGTCGCCATTCTGGTCGCCCTCGGGCTGACCATGCTGGCAAGCACGAGCGCGTGGGTAAAGGGAGTCGAGGCTCCTTACCATTTCCTGCAGCGCCAAGCGATCATGGTGATGGTTGGTTTGGTAGCCGCCTTGGTGGCATCGAAGTTGCCCTTGGAGTTTTATCGCAAGTTGGCACCCGTGATGTTCATCACGATTTGCATCCTGCTGACCTTGTGCTTTGTGCCCGGAATCGGGATTTCAATTTACGGATCAAAGCGTTGGGTTGGCATCGGCAGCATCTCATTCCAACCATCGGAGTTGGCGCGAATCGTGGTGGTCATTTGCCTTGCGGCATGGTTTGCGCGCTGGCAATCGGAGGTGAAAACCTTTTGGCGCGGCTTTGTTTTACCGGGCGCGATTGCGGGCATTCCGATTTTGCTGATCGCCGGGGAAACCGATGTGGGCACGGCCCTGTCGCTTTCGGTGTCGGTGGGCGCGATCATGTTTTGCGTGGGCACAAGGCTGTGGTTCATTTTGCCGACCGCGCTGACGGCGATGACCGGCGCCTACCTGTATGTGCGCCACAATGAAAACCGCTGGGGGCGCATCGAGGCATGGCTGGATCTCGAAAATCCTGTGCATCAACTCGATCGTGGCATGCAGCAATGGCGTGCCTTGCTTGCCCTAGGCAATGGCGGCCCAGAGGGCGTCGGCCTTGGCAACGGGGTGGAGAAATTCGGCACGCTCACCTTTGCTCACATCGACTTCATTTTCCCTGTCATCGGCGAGGAGCTTGGCCTTGGCGCCACGCTGTTTGTCGTGCTTTGTTATGTGATCATCGCGGTGTCCGGTTGCGGCATCGCTTTGCAAACTACCAGCATGTTCAGCCGCTGCATCGCGCTCGGCCTCACCTGCATGATCGTGGTGCCCGCGATGGTGAACATCGGCGTGACCACTGCGCTGCTGCCAAATGACGGATTGCCCCTGCCATTCGTCAGCTATGGCGGCACCAGCCTCATTTTCAGTCTCGCCGCCGTCGGCATGCTTGTCGGCATTCACCGCCGCTCGCAAGTCACCGTGACCAAGGAGTACCCACTCAACCGCCAAACACGCCTTGCTGTGAGATTGTGAGCGGGAGGGGGTAACGGTGTCAGCGGTCAACTGGAAGAGAACAAGAATGCTGCCTTTTCAATTTTTCATTCTCGATCTCCCGCAGCGCTACACGCTCCGCTTATTGCCGAGCAGCACACCATGACTTCGGTGAAACTCCATGGTTTTTTTTGAAAGCCGCGGAAAAATGGGCAGCTGAGTGGAATCCGAGCAATGCGGCTATTTCCTTGATGTTGTGAGCTCGCCCCAAGAGCAGTTTCTCGGCTCGTGCCAGCCTCACTTTTCCCGCAAATTCCTTCGGTGCCAAACCGAGCAGGCGATGAAAATGCCGATGCAGCGTTGGATAGCTCACACCTAGGGATCGCGCGACGAAACCCACCCCCTCCCCCATTGCCACTCGCTCGTGAGCTTGCGAAACAAGCCTCCGAATGCGGACTTCGGAGGACGGTGTGTCATGACCAGCACCAAACAAAACCTGCGCCAATATGGACATCGCAAGTCCTGCCATCTCACCCGTCGGACACAGCGGTTTACCAGAAGCCATGCGATGCAATTCATCAAATCTCCCCCATGCTTCATCCGCTCCGGTGTCTGAAAACACTCGCCCCCCAAAAAGTCCGGACTCAATCCACGCATCCACTTGCGATCCACGCAGTTCGAACCAATCCTCCGTCCACCCCGTGCGCTCCTCCGGCCGATAGCGATGCCACACACCGGGCAAAATCAGAAACACGGAACCCGCACGAAGCACTTCCTTGCGATCACGCCATTCGATCACGCCACCACCGGTGCGAACCGCAACCAATTGCAAGGCGGGAAGGGAGCGCCCACGCCGCCATGAAAACTGATAATCGCCCGGATGATTCGACAAAGGGTATTTCGAGCCAGCCGCAACCTTCCAGTGCCCCACGGCGGAAACATGAAAACCCCAGGCGGACTCCTGCTCGCCCGGCGCAAAATAGCGAAAATAATTTTTGATAGATTTTTGCAATGTTTAGAGAGGAAATTAGAAGCCTTGAGCCTGTTCTTCAAGAGAAATCCCCATAGGCTGTCGGTTGATACCACACTGCATGAAATCAGAACCACACCAACTGCGCATAGGCCTTTTTGGCATTGGGCTCGAAGCCTATTGGCCTCAATTTGAAGGTTTAAAAGAACGCCTCGAGGGATACATCCAGCAAGTTGCCGGGCGCATTGATCGCAAAAGCGTGGAAGTGGTGAATCTCGGGCTGATCGACTCCACGGAAAAAGCATTTGAGGCGGGTCATGCGTTCCGCCGTGCCGACGTTGATATGATTTTTTTGCATGTCACCACCTATGCTTTGAGCTCTACCGTTTTGCCCGTGGTGCAAAGGGCCAAGGTTCCCATCATCATTCTGAACCTACAACCAACCGCGGCCATTGATTACCAGAGCTTCAACCGGCTAGGCAACCGCACCAAGATGACCGGTGAGTGGCTCGCCTATTGCGCTGCTTGCCCCGTGCCGGAAATCGCCAACGCGTTCAACCGCGCGCGCATCGGATTTCACCAGATCACCGGCACGCTCGAAGAATCAAGCAAGGCATGGACAGAGATCGACGAATGGATCGAGGCGGCCAAGGTGGCTCATGCGATGTCGCACAACCGTCTTGGCCTGATGGGGCATTATTACAATGGCATGCTCGATATCTATACTGACACCACACGGCAAATCAGCTATTTTGGAGGGCATATCGAGATCCTCGAAGTCGAGGAGCTTGCGGCACTTCGGCGCGATGCAAGCCGGGCGGAGATTGATGCGAAGCTTGAGGAATTCAAGCGTACGTTCGACATTCAACCCGACTGCCCGCAAGATGAACTGGAACGCGCGGCAACGACATCAGTCGCCCTCGACAAGTTGGTGGCAGCCAAAAAATTGGGATCCATGGCTTATTACCACATGGGCACCGGAAATGCGGAAAACGAGGATGTGATGAGCTCGGTGATCCTCGGCACTTCATTGCTTACAGGACGCGGCATCCCCGTCGCTGGTGAATATGAGGTGAAAAACGCGCAGGCGATGAAGATCATGGATACTTTCGGAGCGGGCGGATCTTTCACCGAATACTATGCAATCGATTTCAACGAAGACATCGTCCTCATGGGCCATGATGGGCCAGGCCACCTGCGGATTGGCGAAGGCAAAACCAAGGTGCGACCGCTCGATGTCTACCATGGAAAGGTCGGCAAGGGGCTCTCGGTGGAAATGAGCGTGAAACACGGCCCTGTCACTTTGCTCTCCGTCGTCGAATATGCCGATGGCTCGCTCAAGTTGCTCATTGCCGAGGGCGAATCGGTGGAGGGCCCCATTCTTGAGATCGGCAACACAAACAGCCGCTACCGTTTCGAGATCGGTGCAAGCGCATTCATCGAAAAATGGAATGCCCAAGGCCCGGCCCACCATTGCGCGGTCGGGGTCGGTCACATCGCTTCCAAGCTTCGCAAACTTGCCCACCTCCTCGACATGGAGGTCGTTCAAGTTTGCTGATGCGCTCAAGGATCAGGAAACAACCTGCGACACGTCTAGTTTTACAGGTTGTGCGGCTTGCCGAAAATCAGAAACCATCCGCGAAGCGGCTCACTGGCACAGCCGCCGGAGACGTAAGGAGCAACGCGACTGGAGGCGGAGGTGGGAATGCAGCTTCCGGCTTGCCGAAAATCAGAAACCATCCGCGAAGCGGCTCACTGGCACAGCCGCCGGAGACGTAAGGAGCAACGCGACTGGAGGCGGAGGTGGGAATGCAGCTTTCGGCTTGCCGAAAATCAGAAACCATTCCGCGAAGCGGCTCACTGGCACAGCCACCGGAGACGAAAGAAGCAACGCGACTGGAGGCGGAGGTGGGAATGCAGCTTCCGGCTTGCCGGAAATCGGAAAACACCGCGAAGCGGGAAACTGGCACAGCCGCCGGAGACGTAAGGAGCGACGCGACTGGAGGCGGAGGTGGGAATGCAGCTTTCGGCTTGCCGAAAATCAGAAACCATCCGCGAAGCGGCTCACTGGCACAGCCACCGGAGACGAAAGAAGCAACGCGACTGGAGGCGGAGGTGGGAATGCAGCTTTCGGCTTGCCGAAAATCAGAAACCATCCGCGAAGCGGCTCACTGGCACAGCCACCGGAGACGTAAGGAGCGACGCGACTGGAGGCGGAGGTGGGAATCGAACCCACGGATGACGGTTTTGCAAACCATTGCCTTACCACTTGGCTACTCCGCCGTGCGCGTGGCGCGGGAGCGATTTGGTAGCGGCGGGCCGAGGCTTTGTCAACGCGTGATTCGCGAAATTGCTTTGTCCAGGGCGGCGAGGGCGTGATCGAGCTCGTCCACGCTGGTGCAAAGTGGCGGCATGAGGACGATCGTATCGAGAATCGGGCGGGTGAGGAGGCCGTGATTTCGCGCCTCGAGGCAGACCTGCTCGCCGATGCGGGACTCGACAGGGAACTTTGTGCCATCGGCCTGGCGCAGCTCGATGCCGGCGACGAATCCGCATTGGCGGACCTCATGCACCAGCGGGTGTTTGGCCTTCAAGGCCGCGAGTCCGGCCCGCAGGTGGTCAATTTTGTCCGGAAGTTTTTCGAGGGTTTTTTCGGTTTCGAAAAGTTGAAGGCTGGCAAGTGCGGCAGCACACCCGAGTGGGTTTGCCGAAAAACTATGTCCATAGTAGAAAGCACGGTCGGCGAACCCAAGGAATGCCTCGTACACCTTGCCGGTGGTGAGCGTGGCCGCCAATGGCAGGTAGCCGCCGGTGAGGCCCTTGGCGAGACAGAGGAAATCCGGGATCACGCTTTCCTGCTGACAAGCAAACATCGTCCCGGTGCGGCCGAAGCCGGTCATGACTTCATCGAGGATCAACTGGATGCCATGCGCGTCGCACCACTCGCGCAGTTGCGCCAGCATGCCGGGTGGCCATGGTCGCATTTCGTTGACGCCTTGGATGAGTGGCTCGATCACCACGGCTGCAACCTCACGCAGTTCGCCGTTTGGTAAGCCGCGCAAAGTTTCGAGCGAATCCACATGCCGCACGGCGTAGCCGTTGCCTTTGAAGCGATCAAAGAAGCGTCCCACGCCGCCCAGCGATGCCGCGCCGAGCGTGTCGCCGTGATAGCCATCGGCAAAGGCGATGAAGTTTTTTCGTTCGGGCTCACCGCATTGCTGACGGTACTGCAGCGCAAGCTTCAGCGCGCACTCGACTGCGGTCGAGCCATCGTCGGAGTAGAACACCCGCTCAAGCGTGTGAGGCGGAAAAAAACCGCAAAGTTTTTCCGCAAGCTCGATGGCTAACGGGTGGGTAAACCCCAAAAACGACACATGCGAAATTTGTTCCAGCTGTTTGCGGATCGCTTCATTGATCGACGGATGCCCGTGGCCATGGATGTTGGTCCAGATCGTTGAATTGCCATCGAGATAGCGTCGACCCTCCGAATCCCACAACCACGCACCTTCGCCGCGCACGATCGCCAACGGCTCATGCTCCGGCGCGCACCACTCGGCCTGCCGCGTGAACGGATGCCAGCAGTGCGCACGGTCGGCCTCAATCCAGCGGCGGGTATCATCGCGCATCGCGCCGAGTGTGGACCCATCCCCCGCAGCGGCAAAGCCGAAACCGGTGGAGTTTACGCTCGGATCAATCCGAGCTTTGGATAGTTCGCGCCGAGGATCGGCTTGAGGTTGGGTGCGCGCAACCAATCGGTGAGCAGGCTGGCGTAAACGCTGCGGAAATCGACGCTGTGAGTGATGTCGCCTTCAGAGAGTTCGGTGAGGCTCGGGTGTTTCCCATAGAGCCCGCCTGCAACGCCGGCACCCGCGACAAACAAGCAAGAGGCTTTGCCGTGGTCGGTTCCGGCGCTGGCGTTTTCCGCCACGCGGCGGCCAAATTCTGAAAAGGTCATGAGCACGACGCGCTTGTCGTTGCCTTGTTCTTTCAGGTCGGCAAAGAACGACTTGAGGCCGCTGTCGAGTTGGCCGAGCAGGCGGTCGTGCGTGTTGGCTTGCTGGTTGTGGGTATCGAAGCCGCCGTGGCTGACGTAATACACACGAGTCGGCATGCCTCCTGCGATCATGCGCGCGACAAGGTTGAGGTTGCGGGCAATCGGTGTGCCGTCGTAGGGGGTGTTTGTTTTGTGTTTCATTGCGAGCTCGAGGATTTTTTCCGAGCTGACGCGGGCATCGAGGGCGACGCGTTCGAGGAAGGCGAGGTTGGTTTCGCTATGAATGCCGCCGTGCCGCCCACCGGCGGGCATCGCGATCGAGGCGCCGGAGACCGGTTCATCATCGCCGCCCGGTTGGTTGAGTTCGGCAAAAAACTCCTCGGCCAGAGCCCGCTCGCCACCGCTATGGATCCAGCGGTAAAGCTCGGGAGAGCTCAGGCACACGCCGGGGTTTTTGAGCGCACCGAAGCTTTCCGGTTGGGTTTTATTGAAGCTCATGCCGACCGTGGGATCCGCGCCCGGGCAGGCATTGTCGAAGTAGCGCCCGAGCCAGCCGGTGGCGGAGCGGTTGTTGGTGTCGCCGGTTTCCCAAATCGAGGTGGAAACAAAATGCGAGCGGTTCGGATTCGGGTAGCCGACCCCTTGCACGATGCCAAGCCCGCCTTCCTTGTAAAGCGAGCCGAGGAAGGGCATCGCGGCGTTCAATCCGACATGGTCGCTGAGGCGGATGATTTCCTTTTCTTTTTTCGCCAGCCGCGGCCGCGCCTTGTGATAGGCATCGTCCGTAAAAGGGATCAGTGTGTTGAGCCCGTCGTTTCCTCCCGCCAATTGAACTACTACGAGTATCGTATCATCCTTGCCGGTCACCGCTTGGACGGCAAGGTCCTTTGCCTCCGTGTGGAGCTGCGCAAAAGTGCGCTCGACAAACATCGGAATCGTCCATGCCGAAGAGGCGCCAAGCATGGTCGAGCGGAGGAATTCGCGGCGGGTTTTCATAAGGTTTGGGTCGGCTGGTGTTTTTATCGGATCAGCAAAGCTGGTAATAGGGCGTGCTGAGCATCAGATGGCAGAGTTCAGCGGTTTGCCTGTCGGTCATGACCTCGCCCTTTTTCGAGTTGGCATACTCGATGAATGAGGCGGACGCCTTCGCGGGAAGTGGTCCATGGAAAAACCGGAGGATCAGCGATTCGACCAGCTCCTCGGGATTTTCCCTCAGGGGAGGTGGCGCGATTTTTTCGTAGTCGGGGCCGGGCCAGTCGCGCATCTTAGGCCGCGCGCGTTTCATTCGCGGGATTTTTTCGCCTCGTGGGCGCGACATCGGATTGCCCTTGCCGGTGATTTTGCAAAGCTGGCCTGCGAGGTTGTAGCGTGCGAGCAAGGTGTTGGTGTTGATCCATGCCTTGCCCCAGTCCCATCCCGCGACATTTGGCGGCATGAAAAGGGTTTGGCCGAGTTGTTGTTGGGCGTTTTGCGCAAAGCCTTCGGGCGATTCATCGAGCCCCAGTTGTTTGTGCAGTTGGAGGATGAATTGTATCGGGCATTTGATTTGTGTGCCCATCGTTGTTTCACTGTAAAATTCCTTCGACAGGAAAATTTCGCGCAGGAGCGGAGCCAATTCATAATTCGACTTTCGCAACGTGTCGGCCAGCGCATCGATCGCCTTGGGTGGCGGGTTTTCATAGGCGAAAAATTCCCATACTTTTCCCGCCATGAATTTCGCCGGTTGCGTTTGTTCGAAGATGAGATCGATCACATCCGCGCCGTTGAATGTTCCTGTTTTTCCGAAGATTGTTTTTGGCGTCTCGTCCCAGCGCCGCTTGTTGTGCTGCACGGCTCCGGTGTTGAGGTTGAATTGGTATCCTGTGAATGCGCGCGCGGCCTCGCGAATGTCGGCCTCGGTGTAATGGCCTTCCCCGAGCGTGAAGAGCTCCATGATTTCTCGTGCAAAGTTTTCGTTCGGTTTGCCCTTTTGCGAATCCTGCGTGTCGAGGTAGCGCATCATCGCCGGATCCATCAGCATCGCATGGGCAAGGGTCTTGAAGTTGCCGGTGGCGTGGCGGCGAAACAGGTCGTTTTGCCAGACCATGATGATGGGTTGATTCACTTTTTGGATCGAAGTCGCAAAGTGGTCGTGCCAGAATAGCGTCATTTTTTCGCGCAAGGGGGCTTTGCTTCGAAGCATGCGGTCAAGCCACCATGATTGGGCCTCGATGCCGCGTTGCCGATTGCGCATTTGTGATTCCTTGAAAAGTTCGCGCCTTGTTTCCTCGGCCTTTTCGGTCGGCAGGTCGCGGGTGGCCATTCTCATTTGTTGCATGCTTTCGCGATGTGCCTTGAGCTCGGCAAGCGCCTGTTCCTGCTGTGCCCATTCGGGAATGGGAAAATCCTCTGGGGCTTCATGCGCGGAGAGCAGCGAATCGACAGCGCCCTTGCGGCCGAGTGCGTGGAAGGCCTTGATGGCATCGGGGCGGCCACCGAAGCCCACGCGATTGAGCAAATGGGCGGCCTCTCCGATCGTCCATGAATCTGCCGCTTGGGGGATCATGTGGATGAAACCATGAAGGGCATGAAAAGTTGCGCGGATTGTGACGATTCGCAAGGCGCCTTCTGCTGGTCATTTGTCTCGAGGCTGGTTCAATGGGCGCGTGAACAGCAAAGCGGCGCATGATCAGACTCCCGAACTCCTGTCGCCTGCGGGCAACTGGGATTGCGCGCGGGCGGCGGTGGTGACCGGTGCCGATGCGATTTATTTTGGCCTGCCGCGATTCAATGCGCGACTGCGTGCCGACAACTTTGGCGAAGATGACCTGCCGGAGTTGATGGATTACCTGCATCGTCATGGCGTGAAAGGTTTTGTCGCGATGAACACGCTGGTGTTCACCGGCGAGCTCGAGGCGGCGGAAAGGCAGCTGCGCCTGATCGCCGACGCGGGCGTCGACGCCTTGATCATCCAGGATCTTGGCTTGGCAAAGCTGGCGCGCTTGGTTGCGCCCGATGTCGAACTGCACGGCTCGACGCAGATGTCGATCACTTCGCCGGAAGGTTTGGAGTTCATCGAATCGCTTTTCCCGATGGAGCGTGCGGTGTTGGCGCGAGAACTTTCGGTGCGCGAGATCGAGCGATTTCAAAAATCCTCTTCACAAATCCGCACGCCGCTTGAGGTCTTCGTGCACGGCGCGCTTTGCGTCGCTTACTCGGGTCAATGCCTCACCAGCGAATCACTCGGCCAGCGCAGCGCGAATCGCGGCGAATGCGCGCAGGCATGCCGCATGCCTTACGAGTTGGTGGTCGATGGCGAAGTGCGCGACATGGGCGAGCGCCGCTATTTGCTCAGCCCGCAGGACCTCGCGGCCGTGGACCTCATTCCCGATCTGGTCCGCGCGGGTGTGAAATCATTCAAGATCGAGGGCCGCCTCAAGTCGCCCGAGTATGTTGCGGCGGTCACGCGCGTCTATCGCAAGGCGCTCGATGCGGCGATGGCCGATGCCGCGTCGGAGGTCACCGATCACGACCGCTACGCGCTCGAAATGACATTTTCTCGCGGGCTCTCGACCGGCTGGCTCGCGGGGACGAATCATCCTTACCTCACGCACGGCCGCTTCGGAAAAAAACGCGGACCGCTCCTTGGCGAGATCGCCGAATGTGGCGAGGGATGGATCAAGCTCACGAACACGACCGGCGTGCCGCTCGCGGCCGGCGATGGCGTGGTCTTTGATGCCGGTGAGAACCGCGACCTCGAGCAAGGCGCGCGCATTTGGAAAATCGAAAATGGCCGCATTATTTTCCATCGCACCTACAGCGGCATCAACTTCGAGCGGATCCATCCTGGTCACACGGTGTACAAGACATCGGATCCGAAGCTCGAATCCGAGTTGCGGAAATTTTGGCAGAACACGCGTCCGCTTGAGAAAAAAATTCCGCTCGAGTTGCAGGTGTGTGGCAAGCCGGGCGATGCGCTTGAGCTGCGTTGTGGCGACATCCGCGTGCGCAGTGAACTCGCATTGCAGCCGGCCGCGAAGCGCGCGCTCGATGCCGAAACGCTGGCGGCGCAGCTCGGGCGTTTGGGCGACACGCCCTTTGAGTTGGCGGCGCTCGACAACCAGCTTGAAGGTGACTGCCATTTCCCGCTCTCGGCGCTCAACCAACTGCGCCGCGATCTAGTGGCAAAGCTCGATGCGGGCACGGAAAAACCTTCGCGGGCGGTGATTCGCGCCAGCCGCGAGGATTTGATGCCCGCCAATTCGCAAAACGATGCCACCGCCGCCCGCTTGTCGGTGCTTTGCCGCAACTTTGCCCAGCTCGATGCCGCGATCACCTGTGGTGTGGAGCTGGTTTATTGCGACTTCGAAGATCCGCGCCGTTACAAGGACGCGGTGTCGCTTTTCAGAAATTCGGGCGGCAGGCCCGATGCCAAAGTCCTGCTCGCCACGCCACGCATTCTCAAGCCCGGCGAAATTGGCTACCTCAAGCTCGTCGAGAATGCCGCGCCCGATGGCGCCTTGCTGCGCAACCTCTCTTCGTTGAATTACTACAAACATCGTAGTAATTTCATCAAGGCCGGCGATTTCTCGCTCAATGTTTCCAATCCCCTAACCGCGCGCTTGCTGATGGAAGGCGCGGGGCTGGATTTTCTGACCGTGTCCTACGACCTCAACATCGGCCAGGTGATGGATCTGCTCGACGCCGCGCCGCCGCAGTGGTTTGAGCTATCTCTCCACCAGCACATGCCGATGTTTCATATGGAGCACTGTGTGTTTTGTACTTTTTTGAGCACGGGCACGACCTACAAGGACTGCGGCCGGCCCTGCGAAAAACATGTCGTGCATTTGCGCGATCGCGTCGGCCAGTTGCATCGCCTGCAGGCCGATGTCGGCTGTCGCAACACGCTCTTCAATGGCCGCGCGCAGACCGGTGCGAGGTTTTACGATGAACTCCGCTCGACCGGGCTTTCGAAGTTTCGCATCGAGTTGCTTGATGAGGACGAGGCTACCGCGACGAAAACGATACGCGCGTATCAGGACCTGATTGCAGGCCGGGCCGGGGCCATCGATCTGCTCGAGCAGGTCGAGGCGATCGAGAAACTTGGCGTCACCGAAGGCACCCTGAAAATGTGATGGGGCCACGGAAAGCGGTTTTCTGCTGGCGGATCGGGTGCCGAGGTGCTTTGAAGGGCACGCCGACAAGGCTGTTTTCTTTCCCATGACCGCATCCTCACCAACCCAATCGGGTCAATCGCCCCGCCTTGCCGTGACCACCCTTGCGGCGCTCGGCGTCGTCTATGGCGACATCGGAACCAGCCCGCTGTACGCGTTTCGCGAGTGCTTTCACGGCATGCACGGTGCGGCCGTCGACCCGCGCAATCTGATAGGTGCCGCGTCGCTGATTGTTTGGTCACTGCTGCTGGTTGTGACAGTGAAATATCTATTTATCGTCCTGAAATTTGACAACCGCGGCGAGGGCGGGATTCTTGCCTTGTCGGCATTGATCCGTGGCGCGGTGAAAAGTCTGGGTGGCAAGGATCCGCGAAAGATCATGCTTTTGGGCTTGGCCGGTGCGGCGTTGATTTATGCCGATGGCATGCTGACTCCGGCGATCTCGGTGCTCAGTGCGGTCGAGGGTCTGGCGGTGAGTGCGCCGATGCTTTCGCATTGGGCGGTGCCTTTGGCGGTGTTGATTCTTGGTGGCTTGTTTGCGATCCAGCAATTTGGCACCGGCCATGTGGGCAAACTTTTTGGGCCAGTGGTGGTGACATGGTTTCTTACGCTTGCCATTCTTGGAGCGTCAGCAGTGTTGAAAAACCCGCAGGTGCTGGTGGCTTTGAGCCCATACGAAGGTGTTCGGTTTTTGGTTCAGGAGTGGAGGCATGCCCTTCCTTTGCTTGCTGCAGTGTTTCTTGCATTGACCGGTGGTGAGGCCTTGTATGCGGACCTCGGGCATTTCGGCACGAAGCCGATTCGTGTCGGTTGGTTTTCACTGGTTTTGCCTGCGCTGGCGCTCAATTACCTTGGTCAGGCCGCGCTGCTGACGTCAGACCCATCGGCGATTCGAAATCCGTTTTTCCTGCTGGCTCCCGAGTCGTTGCGTTTTCCGCTGACCCTGCTTGCGACGGCGGCGGCTATTGTGGCGAGTCAGGCATTAATTTCCGGTGCGTTTTCGCTCACCACGCAGGCGATCCAGTTGGGTTGTTTGCCGCGTTTTCGCGTGCGCTACACCTCCGAGCATTCAGTCGGCCAAGTTTATGTGCCGGCGGTGAACTGGCTGCTCGCGGCATCCTGCATTTTGTTGGTCGTCGAGTTTCAAACTTCCTCCGCATTGGCGGGCGCTTACGGCATTGCGATCGCGCTGACGATGGCGATTACGTCGATTCTCTTATACTCCGCCGCACGCACTGAGTGGCAATGGTCGGCACTCAAGGCCGGGCTAATGACCGGTGTCTTCCTAACGGTTGATGGGGCCTTCCTCGTCGCTAACTCGCTAAAGATCGTGCAAGGCGGCTGGGTTCCCTTGGTCGTTGGCGGCGGCATCATGTCGTTGATGATGATCTGGATGTGGGGTCGCAAAAGGTTATACGAGCGGATTTCCCGCGAGGCTTTGCCGGTCGAAGATTTGTTGCACGATCTCGAAAAGGGCAGGATCCACCGCGTTTCCGGCACGGCGATCTACATGAGCGGCAAGGGCGCGCAGGTGCCGAATGCATTGCTGCACAACCTCAAGCACAACCAGGTGCTGCACGAGCGTGTGATTCTGCTGCACGTGATGACGCTTGATCAACCGCGCGCCAGCCGCGAGGAAATGCTCGAGCATCAGGAGCTCGGCGAAGGCGTGCACCGCGTGATTCTGAAATTTGGTTTTGCCGAAACTCCCGATGTGCCGATGGCGCTCCGCGAATTGTTGCCCGAGCATGTGCGTTTCCAACCCGGCAAAGCGACCTACTTCCTCGGCAGCGAAGGATACGGCGTTGGCAAGAATGCCACGCTCATCGACCGTGTGCGGCTCTCGCTCTTTGCCGCCATGGCACGCAACGCATCACCGGCCACTGCGTACTTCCAGCTTCCGCCCGGTCGCGTCGTCGAGCTTGGCGCGCAGATCACGCTGTGAGTTGGCGCGCGGCGATGAATCAACCGAAGCGGCCGCTGATGTAATCCTCGGTGCGCTTGACGGTCGGATTGGTGAACATCTTGGTCGTTTCGCCAAACTCGATCATTTCGCCCATGTAGAAAAATGCCGTCTTCTCGGAAACGCGCGAGGCCTGGTGCATGTTGTGGGTCACCACGACGAAGGTGTAATCTTTCTTGAGGCTCCAGATAAGCTCTTCGACCTTCGCGGTGGCGATCGGGTCGAGCGCGCTGCAGGGTTCATCCATCAGCACGACGAGCGGCTTCACCGCAATGGTGCGGGCGATGCAGAGGCGTTGCTGCTGACCGCCGGAGAGGCCGAGCGCGGATTCGTTGAGGCGGTCCTTCACTTCGTCCCACAGGGCTGCGGCGCGGAGGCTCTCCTCGACTGATTGCTCGATCACCGCCTTGTTGCGGATCCCGCGCATGCGCAGGCCGAAGGCGACATTTTCGAAAATGCTGCGAGGGAAGGGATTGGATTTTTGGAACACCATGCCGACATCGCGGCGGAGCTTCACCACATCGACCGACGGATCGTGGATCTCGATGTCCTCGACGAGGATTTTGCCGGCGGTGACGCGCGCGCCGACGATTTCGTCGTTCATGCGATTGATGCAGCGCAGCAGGGTCGATTTGCCGCAGCCTGAGGGTCCGATGAACGCGGTGACGGCATTGCGGTCGAGATTGAGCGTGATGTTTTTGAGCGCCTCGGAAGAGCCGTAGCTGAAGCTGAGGTTTTGAATTTGCACGGCGCATTTGCCGCCAGCCTGTGAGGTACTGGCGGCGGTTTTCTCCGGGGATTCTTGCATGGAATTGGTGGTCGCGTTCATCCGAAGCTGCCGGTGATGTAGGCCTCGGTTTGTGGGTCCGAGGGGTTTTCGAAAATTTTCATCGTGGGGCCGACTTCCACGAGTTTGCCGAGGTACATGAAAGCCGTCTGGTCCGAGCAGCGAGCGGCTTGGGCCATGTTGTGAGTGACAATGACGATGGTGAATTTTTTCTTCAGCTCCGAGATCAGCTCTTCGATGCGCAGCGTCGCGAGCGGGTCGAGCGCGGCGCAGGGTTCATCCATGAGCAGGATTTCGGGTTCGGTGGCGATCGCGCGAGCGATACAGAGGCGTTGTTGTTGACCGCCGGAAAGCCCGAACGCCGATGTGTGGAGGCGGTCGCCGACTTCATCCCAAAGCGCGGCATTGCGTAGGGATTTTTCGACCGCGTCGTCGAGGTCCGAGCGATTTGTCATTCCCGCGATGCGCAGGCCGTAGGCAACATTTTCGTAAATCGATTTGGCGAAGGGGTTGTACTTTTGGAACACCATGCCAACGCGGCGGCGGAGTTCCTGGATGTTGATGTCCTTGCGATAGATGTCGATGCCGTGGACCTTGATCGTGCCGGCGGTGACATGTGCGGTAGAGATGCGGTCGTTGATGCGGTTGATGCAGCGGATGAGGGTCGACTTGCCGCAACCCGAGGGGCCGATGAACGCGGTGACTTTGCGCGCGGGCATGTCGAGGCTGACATCGTGCAGCGCCGGCTTTGAGCCGTAGGCAAATGATAGGTTCTGGATCTGGACGGCGGTCGACATGGACGGGTGGGTATCCGATGCGGGTGAATTTACCATTTGAGTTTCTTGCGCATTTTCGCGCGGAGGATCATCGAGCCGAAGGAGAGCACGGCGACGAGGATCAGGAAAACGAGCACCGAGCCGAATTGCGCGCGTTGGGTGTATTCCGAGCTCGGGATGCGTGCGGCGAGCGTGTAGATGTGGTACGGCAGGGCTTGGACTTGCGAGGAGAGGATGTCAAAGGGGTTGGCGAGTCCTTCCCATGGGAAGTCGTCCTTGGCGGCAACTGCGGCGGTGAACATGATCGGTGCGGTCTCGCCGGCGACGCGGGTGATGGCCAGCAGCGAGGATGTGAGGATACCCGGTAGCGAGAAAGGCAAAACGCATTTGCGAATCGTCTGCCAGCGTGTGCCACCCATGGCCAGCGAGGCATCGCGAAATCCCTGGGGCACTGCGCGCAGTGATTCTTCCGAGGCGGTGATGACCACCGGTAAGATCATGCAAGCGAGTGTTGCGCAGCCGGCCATGAGCGATGAGTTCCAACCTTGGAAGCTGAGCGCCCAGCCTTCGATGAAAAGTGGCAGCACCAGCAGTGAGCGGTCGACCGGGGTGGCGGTGATGACCGGCGCGGCCAGGACAAACACCGAGAAGCCGAAAAGCCCGAACACGATCGATGGAATGCCCGCGAGGTTGAGGATCGCGAGCCGCACGGCATGAATGAAGGGGCTTTGTTTTGCGTACTCCGCGAGATAGATCGCGGCGCAAACGCCGAAGAAAAGCGCGAGAATGATCGAGCCGCAGGTCAGCAGCGCGGTGCCGATGATGGGTCCCGCGATGCCGCCGCCGGAGTAGGAAAAGGTCTGCTCGTTGTAAATTTGCTGACCCGCATGAGCCTCGATGTACTCGTTGTATTTCGAGGCCGGAAGTTGGTGACGTGTGCCCTTCGCATCATCGAACACATGGAGCGTTTCGTTTTTCGCGGTGAGGAACTCGGTGTCGACGAAGGGGAACTCCGAGGTGAAGATTGCGGGTGCGCCGTCGATGATGATTTTGCCAAAGAGCAGCACGGCGATCATTACCATGAGGTAGGTGATGCCGCCCAGCAGGCTGCGGACAAGGATGTCCTTGAAGTAGCCTTTGGGCAGACCTTTGCGGATCAAATTTTCCGGATTGAACATGGCTTATTTTTTCGTCCGGGTGAGGAAATGGTGGGCGGTGGCGTTGATGCCGAGGACCACGACGAAGAGGGTGATGCCGATCACGAATAGCGCGCGGTAGTGGACGCTGCCGAGCGGCACTTCGCCGAGCTCTTGGGCGATGATGCCGGTGAGGGTGTGCGAGGGTTGGAAGAACGCGCCGATGCCTTCGCTGAAGTCGGGGATCTTGATGCGGTTGCCGGCGACCAGCAGCACGACCATCGTTTCGCCGATCACGCGGCCAAGACCGAGGAGCACGGCGGCGAGGATGCCGGAGAAGGCCGCGGGGACCATCACGCGGAAGGCGGTCTGTAGGCGTGAGGCGCCGAGCGCTTCGGAGGCTTCGGCATAGGCCGAGGGGACATTGTTGAGCGCGTCCTCGGCGAGCGAGAAAATCGTCGGTACACTCATCAGCGCCAGCAAGCAGCCGGCGGTGAAAATGTTGAGCCGCTCGTCGATCGGGAATCCGGGCACCCACCTGAGCGAATCGAAAGTGGAAATTTCCCGAAGGATCGTGCCGAATACCATGATGCCGAGGAAGCCGAGCACCACCGAGGGAATCGCTTGGATGAACTCGATGACGGGCTTGACCAATGCTTGCTCGCGCGGAGCGGCGAATTGGTTGACATAGATTGCCGCGCCGATGCCGACCGGGATGGCGATCGTGAGAGCGACGATGGCAATCATCAGTGAGCCGACCGCCAGCGGAATGATGCCGTAAAAATCCTGCCACTCGCCGCCAGTGACCCATGACTTGCCGGTGAGGAAGGAAATGAATGCGGCGGATAGCGGCACCGGATCGGTATGGGTCCAGCTGTTGATTTTGGCCGGTGTGGCTTTGAGGTCTGAGATCAAGACCGGCCATGCGGCTCTTGCGGCGTTGAGGTAACGCGAGGCTTTGGCTTGTGTGAGAGAGCTGGGAAGGCTTGGGAAAACTTCACCGACCGAAGTGGCCAGCTGTTCGTGAAGTTTCACGCAGTCGGGCTTTTTCTCCATCAGTGTCGCCATCGGGCCTTCCACGTCGGGCTTGTCGGCGAGGGCGGCCTGGGCATCGGCGATCAGTTTCTCGCGTTCAATCGGATCCTTGGCATTGGCGGCCGCGGCGAGCAGGGTCTTGCGGTCTTTTTCGAGAATGTCGGCAGTTTGGATCGCTTCTTTGGTGGCGGTGACCGATTCGGTCATTTCCATCACGATCGAGCCGAGGTCCATGCCGGCGGACTCGAAGTTGTCGATCGTTTCACGGAACTTTTGCAGCGGCTCGGCATGAGATTGGCGGGCGGCGGCGAATGCGGCGCTGAGACTGGCCACCAGCGGCGGCTCTTCGGTCGCTTCGGCGGGCCGATTGCGCAACGAGTCGATCAGCTCCTGGCGCTCGGCCTCGCTCAGGTGCGGGGTGGTGGGCAGCTTGGTGAGGGCCTTGGCGCGCTGGGCCTCGTAGTTGGTGCGCAGCACGGCGAGCATGCCTTCATCGCCACCGGTCGAGGCAGCGGGATTGTTGAGGATCAGATCGCGAGTCGGGCCGACTTGATCGCTGAAGGTGCTGTAGAGCGCGGAGGCTTCCTGCGAGCGCAGTAATTCATCAAGGCATTTGCCGTTGATCTCCGCCTGATAGGCACGGTTGAGAAGACTGGTGACCTGTTCGTGGGCGCTGAGGTTCTTGCGCGAGATGTCGACGAACTCAAGGCCGGCGATGCGATAGACCTCCAGCTCGCGGCGGTAACCTGGAAAGAAACCCAAGCCTTCGCGCAGGAGGAAAACAATGATCAGAAGAAGAATGAAAATCGTGAGTCCGGCATTCGATGCGAAGAAAAACCGGATCGCCCGTTCAAAGGAAAAACCCCGCCGTTGGAAGCGATGGCCACTGGATTCGGATTGGGGATTTGGGGAAACCATGCAGGGCTGGCGAAGTGGAGCGCGGATGGAGGCTTTCGGCAAGCAAATGAAACGGGCATCGCTGGAACTGCAACGATGCCCGTTTGGTAAGCAACCGATAACCGATAATCGTTGACTATGAATCAGTTAGGAATGAAACCAACCTTCTGGACGATGGTCTGTCCGGCTGGTGACTTGATGAAGTCGAGGAAAGCCTGAGCTTCGGCGGTCGGTTTTTCCGGAGCGTACAGGTAGCAGAGGCGGGCATAGGCGAATTTCTTCGCGTTTGCGGCGACCGACTCGACTCCGTCGATGGTGACGGTCTTGGTGCCCGGGGTCTTGGAATAAGCAAGGCCGACATAACCGATGCCGTTCTTGTTTTTGGCCACTTCCTGCGCGATCTGCTCGTTGCCCGCCATCTTGAGCGAGGTGGAGGGGTAGTCGCGACCGCCCATGGCGAGCTTCTGCCAATCCTTGTAGGTGCCCGAGGAGGTGTTGCGGGTGTAGATCGAGATCGGGCCAGGGGCGCCACCGATTTCCGACCAGTCCTTGATCTGACCGGTGAAGATTTTGGCGACCTGTGCCTTGGTGAGGTTCGAGACCGGCGAGTTCTTGTTCACGATCACGCAAAGCATGTCGTGGCAGATCGGGTGTTCCTTGAGGTAAACGCCCTTGGTGCGGCAGAAGGTGCGCTCGTCGTCCTTGACCTTGCGCGAGGACATGCCGATCTGGGCAGTGCCGTTGGCGAGGGCCGGGAACGCGGTGGTCGAGCCTTCCGCAGCGATTTCGAACTTCACCCCCTTGTTGCCGGCGGCCTTGAAGGCCTCGGCAAGTTGCGGGACGAGCTTGGCGCCGAGAGTATCGCTACCCTTGATGCTGAGCGTTTGAGCTCCGGCCATGGAAACCAGGGCGGCGGACGCAATCAGTGTGTGTATGGCTTTCATTTGTATGTTTGTAGTGGAGATCGGTGGATTAGAACGAGAAGCGAAGTCCGCTCATGAGGGTGTAACCATCGTAGTCACCACCACCCATGTCGGAGTACTCGATGCCGTTCATGAGTTTCAGCTTGTGGCCGTGGATGTAGTAGTTGAGGCCGAGGTAGGTCGAGACGTAGGTGTTGCCGCGCTCGTCGTCACCAGCGGCAAGGCGCTCATAGCGAGCGGGAACGCGCAGGCCGTCGCCGTCTGCACTAGTGGCAACTTGGAGGCGGCCGACGAGTTGAAGTCCATCCGCAATGAAGTACGACGGAATGACGGTGACACCGAAGACATCGGACTGATCGATGGCCTTTGGCGCCCAAACTTTTTTCCCACTGATTTTTTGTATTTGCTCAGCCTCACCTGAAAACCCAAATCCATACAACAGCTCTGTTGTCAGACCAAAACGTGAGTGGTTAATTTCGTTGGTAAGTGCGATAGAATCCGTGAAGGACGGAGATATGCCATAAATGTAGTTGTCATCCCGTCGGTTGGATTGGAATCCGGGGTTGCTGTTGTGCATGTAGTGCATCGATGCAATAGCCGAGTCGAAGCCTGCTTGTGAGGAATAATCATAACCGATTTTGCCGAGTATCAGTGCGCCGTCATCAAAGCTCGAAAATTCTTTCATGCGGTCGCTGCCGTAGACGCCAAGTTCGTAAAGCCAGTAATCCTGAACGCCTTTGCCACTGGTCCAGATACCAGTGAGCTCACCGGGGAATAGGGTGTTCGAAAGCAAGCTGCGCTCAATGGTAAGGATGTTGTTTGAGGAGATTTCCTGCTCGCGAGAGAAGCGGACCTTGGTTTTGCCGGCTGAAACATTGAATGTGTCGGCTGGAGCATAGGTCACATAGAGTTCGTAGATGTCCTTGTACAGGGTGTGTTCGCTGGTGTCGCCATCACGGCCGTCGACATCAACATTGATGAGTCCGTCGAACTTCCAGTTTTGGAACCATTTCGACTTGAAGCCGAAGCGTGCGCGGCGGGCCTCGATGTCATTGCCCCAGACGCTTTCGTCGTTAGTGACATCGCGATATCCCGAAGTATTGACCGCATCCTTGTAGTCCGAGGTGTTGAAGCTGTCACCGCCGGCTTCGCCGTAAATGGTTTGAAGTTGCAGGCGCCCTTGGAGCGAGAACTCCTGGAGGATCGGGTTGGCGTCGTCCTTGTAGAGGTTGAAGGCCGACCAGGCTTGGTCCATCGGGGTTTCGCCGACGAGTTTGCCGACCAGCAGGCCGGTGGCGTTTTCGTTGGCTGCATGTGCCTGGGCACCGCAGAGGAGGGCGGTGGCGATCAGGGTGTTTTGGATTCTCTTCATGGCTGTTGTTTGTATGGTTGGGTGGCAGCCGTGCCCAAGTACTCGCTCAGATCCTCGCGGAACGAAGCGGATTTTTGTGACGAAGCTGTCACATTTTCTGGGGCGGCATGCACGAATTAGGGTTAAACGCCCCGGTATTGCCCTCGGAAGGAATGCTTTGTGACAAAATTGTCACATTCGGCCCGTTGCGGGACCTCTGGGGCCCTGCGAGTCAATTCAGCCTTGATTTGGTCGCGATCTGCTCAATGGTAGGTCTTCCGGTGCACTGAAAAGCTTCATTTCCCCTGCCATTTTCCGCATTTCCTACGGCCAACAGCCCCCAACGACTCAGATCCATGCAAAACCCCCACATTCTTCACGATTTTGATCAGGCGATCACATCCCTGCGTGCCGAGGTGATCTCGATGGCCGGCAAGGCCCGTCACAACCTCGAACGGGCGACCCGCGCGCTTTTGCAGCGCAACACGGAACTGGCCAACGCCGTGATCGCCGATGACGACGAGGTCGATGAGCACGAGCGCCACATCGACAAGCTCGGCATGGAAATGCTGGTCCGCTTCCACCCGCTCGCCTCCGACCTGCGATTGGTGGTTTCCTCGATGAAAATCTCGATGAACCTCGAGCGCATTTCGGATCACGCGACCAACATCGCCAAGCGCGCGAAAAAAATCAGCTCGAGCCAGGAGCTTCAGGACGCAACCCTCATCGAGCCGGTCTACACCTTGGCCGACCAATTGCTGCGCGACGCGATTGCTTCCTATTCGGAGCAGGATTCCGCCCTCGGCGCCTCGCTGCACGCCCGTGACAAGGAACTCGACCGGGTTTACAAGGAGGCCTCCGCTACCTTTGCCTCGCGCATCGAGCAATCGGCGGGGCGCAGCCAAGACTACCTGCACCTGATTCTCGTGCTTCGCTCGCTCGAGCGGGTCGGCGATCTTGCGGTCAATGTCGGCGAAGACGCGGTGTTTCTCGGCACTGCACGCGATATGCGCCACGAATCCGACCGCAGCCTGAGCTGAGGCGGTGATCGGCCGATGGATCTCTCGGCTTGCCGCGTTGGCCACTTGCCATTTCGGCGCGAATGACGGAGAAAAAGCCATGCACGGCTCATCCATCGTTCTTTTCCGCGCCTTTGCTTTCAGCACTTTTCTTGTCTCTGGCTGTCTCGCGGCCGAGGGTCATTCGCCCGATTGGACGCAAGTTGCCAGCGCCGACCTTTCCTTGATGGGTGATTACGAAGGCCGCTGGTTTGATGCGCCGGAGAAACAATATTTCGACATCAACAAACCGCTCGCCGCGCAGGTGATCAATGTTCGTGAAGGGGAGTATCTCATCCAATTTTTCCAACAGCATGATGCGCGCGCCGACACTTACTTCGTCGGTACCGGCCGGCTCGCCGACGGAGTAATCCGCTTCGAGGGAAATGGTTGGCGCGGTGAGGTTTCCAAGGATGGCATGAGCGGCAGGGGCAGCGGCCATGGCGGCGAGGCGCGTTTCGAGCTCAAGCGCGTGGTGCGTTCGTCGCCAAGCCTTGGCATGAAAGCTCCCGAGGGCGCGATCGTTTTATTTGATGGAAAAAATTTCGACGAATGGCAGCACGCGGATGGTGGTGCGGTGAGCTGGCATCTGGTTGAGGGTGGCGCGATGGAAGTCCGCAGCGCGGCAAACGACGAAGAGCGCGCGCAAAAAATCGGCGGCGACATCGTCACCAAGCGCAAATTCGGCAGCTGCCGGGTGCACCTCGAGTTCCGCTATCCCGTCGAGTCGGGCAAAGCCGGGCAGGCACGCGGCAACAGCGGATTTTTCCTGCAGGATTGCTACGAAGTGCAGGTGCTCAATTCGTACGGCACGCAAGGGCTCTGGAACGAATGCGGCGCGCTTTACAAAACCGCCCCGCCCAAGGTCAATGCCGCCAGACCGCCGATGGAATGGCAGACCTACGACATCGATTACACCGCGGCCGCATGGAAAAACGGCGAGAAAATTTCACCCCCACGCATCACCGTGCGCCTCAATGGAGTGGTGATCCATCGCGACGAACCCATCCCGCACGCGACAGCCCATGCCTTTGATCAACGCCTCAACGAACCGCGCGAGGAAGGGCCGCTCAAGCTGCAGGACCACGGCAACGCGATCCAGTACCGCAACATCTGGATTGTTCCCGGCAAGTGATACCAAAAGCCGATAGCTTTTGGACTTTTGGAAAGTGGCGCGGTAGCGTCCGGTCTCGGGGAGCGCGCCCGCCTCGGGTGCCGTCGGTTGCGCCCCGCGACCGA